>CAMYMO010000448.1 GCA_947259425.1 uncultured Ectothiorhodospiraceae bacterium
CATGGTGTCAAGAGGCGCTTGATTTAGCCAAACAGGAAAATAAACTGATCTTGTTATCGATTGGTTATTCTGCCTGTCACTGGTGCCATGTCATGGCGCATGAATCATTTGAAGATGCGGCGACGGCTGAGGTGATGAATCAACGTTATATTAATATTAAAGTCGATCGCGAAGAACGCCCCGATCTGGATAAGATTTATCAAACCGCCCACCAGATGTTAAATCAACGCCCCGGTGGTTGGCCATTAACCATGATCTTAACGCCCGGTGATCAGATTCCTTTTTTTGCCGGCACCTACTTTCCCGTTACTGAAAAACATGGCATGCCACGCTTTCAGGATATGTTAATACGTGTCGATGATTTTTATAAAGACAATCCAGAACAGATTGAAGAACAAAATGTTTCTTTGCTAGCAGCACTCGACTCGGTGTCGAACACGGCGACCACCAGTGACGAAATAAATAGTGCCCCGCTTGATCAAGCGCGCCGCCAATTAGAACAACAGTTCGATAACCATCACGCCGGTTTTGGCAAGTCCCCCAAATTTCCACACCCGACCAACCTGGTTCGCCTGCTTCGCCACTGGAATGCGACTCAATTAACCGGCAATGAAGATAAACGTGCGAAAGACATGTTATACCTTACCTTGCACGCCATGGCCGCAGGTGGTCTCTATGATCAATTACGAGGTGGATTTTTTCGCTACTCAGTCGATGATATCTGGATGATCCCGCATTTTGAAAAAATGTTATACGACAATGGTCCCTTACTTAGCCTGTATGCTTTAGCCTCACAGGCTTTTAATGACCGTAGTTTCGAGCGTGTATGCAAACAAACTGCACAATGGGTTATGGACGAGATGCAGTCTGATCTCGGCGGTTATTATTCAACCCTCGATGCAGATTCCGAGGGCGAGGAAGGTAAGTTTTATGTTTGGACGCCAGAACAAGTAAGATCATTATTAACTGAACAAGAGTATGCCCTATTTTCGCCTATATATGGTTTAGACCGCGAGGCTAATTTTGAAGGACAATGGCACCTTCATGTGTTTAATTCATTATATGAACTTGCTGAAAAAAACTCGATTACAACCGCTGATGCAGATGTTTTATTAAACTCGGCAAAACAAAAATTATTAGCGGAACGCAACACACGCATCCGCCCGGGGCGCGATGAAAAAATATTAGTCGCCTGGAATGCATTAATGATAAAGGGCATGGCGCAGGCAGGTCGTATACTTCAGGAACCTGAGTTAATAAAATCGGCGCAACGGACCGTTGATTTTATTCTTGAGCGCATGTTTACAAAAGGTCGCCTGTTCGCCAGCTTTAAAGATGACTCGGCGGATATCATGGCATACCTCGATGACTACGCCTTTTTATTAGACGCTTTACTCGAACTTTTGTCCGCCCAATGGCAGTCTCGCTATCTGGATTTTGCAATTGAGTTAGCCGAATCTTTACTGACTCACTTTGAAGATAAAGCCCTGGGTGGATTTTATTTTACCGCTCATGACCATGAACAACTTATCCAACGACCGAAACCAATGAGCGATGAGGCGATCCCCGCCGGGAATGCGGTTGCCGCATTTGCGCTAACACGACTCGGCTACTTATTATCAGATCAACGTTATATCACCGCGGGGGAACGAACCATTGCGAATGCCTGGAGCATGATGAGTCAGGCTCCCTACGCCCATGCGGCAATGCTCGATGCACTCGAAGAACATTTATACCCGCCGAAAATCATTATTATTCGTGGAAATGACCATAATCGAAAGCAATGGGTGGAGTCGCTCAATAAATTATTCAGTTCACGGACGATTTACTTTTACATCGATAGTGCAGAAAAGGATTTGCAGCTGGCGCTGACAACAAAAGCACCCGCTAAGACAAAAACCATTGCCTATCCGTGTGCAGGAACACAGTGTTTACCGCCTTGCGAAAATACCGAATCATTGCTGCAACAACTGGCAAGTTTGAATTGAAGGCCTGCCTAAGTTGAGCAAGGCCCTCACCACACCTCTCATTCTAGTAGCTAAATCCGTAATTCTCATTGAATCGCTGTTTAAACTCATCAATGCTCATTTTATGATTTTGCGTACCCGCTTGTTCGATCTTAATCGCACCCATTAAAGCGGCGATGCGCGCGGTTGTTTCCCAATCCAGCTTGTTCATGATTCCATATAATAAGCCGCCCCGATAGGCATCCCCGCAGCCGGTTGGATCAAGCAGTTTTGTTGTTTTAGCGGTCGGAATCTCGAGTCGCTTGCCATTAGTATAAACATATGAACCTTCACCACCACGGGTCACCACAAAGGCCTCAACCTTCTTGGATAATTCCTCAATGCTCTTGCCGGTTCGGTCCTGGATCAATTGCGACTCATAATCATTCGCCGCCACCCAGGTTGCCTGATCAATAAAGGTCGTCAATTCATCACCATTAAACATTGGCAAACCCTGGCCAGGATCAAAAATAAACGGAATACCACATTCCGCAAAGTCTGCCGCATGTTGAATCATGCCATCACGACCATCCGGTGAAACCATGCCTATGGTTATACCGCTGGCATCGGCAATCTTGTTTTCATGGGCATTGTTCATCGCGCCCGGGTGGAAGGCCGTGATCTGATTGTCATCTTTATCAGTAGTAATAAAGGCCTGTGCGGTATAGGTGTCACCCAGCTCTTTTAGATAAGTGCGATCGATACCATGTTGATCCATCCAGGTGGCATAAGGGGCAAAATCATTGCCAACGGTGGCCATGGGTTTGGGATCCCCCCCCAACATTTTTAAACTGAATGCAATGTTACCTGCACAGCCACCAAACTCACGACGCATGTCCGGGACTAAAAATGAAACGTTCAGAATATGTACCTTGTCAGGCAAAATATGGTTCTTAAATTGATCATGAAAAACCATGATGGTGTCATAGGCAAACGAACCACAAATCAGTGCAGACATATTTTTTCCTCAATAATTTTTTATACAAAGCGGTCAAAGGCAATAAAACCCCAGACCAGAAAGACATTCGCTAATGCGATTAAAACAGCTGCCGAGCCCATATCTTTTGCACGTCCGGCTAATTCAGCAAATTCCGGACTGACATGATCGACAACGGCCTCGACGGCCGAGTTAAGAAGTTCGACAATCAATACAATCAGTAAACAACCTATTAGCAGAATTAACTCCAGATAATTTCGGCCAAGTAAAAAGGCCAGTGGCAACATAACGACAAACAATACCGCCTCCTGGCGGAATGCGGACTCAAACTTGATAGCGGAGTAGATGCCTTTCATAGAATAGCCAAAGGCATTAATAATTCGAGTCAATCCTGTTGCGCCAGGTTTCGGCATACTAAGTTAATTCCAGTTTAAATCGAGCTCTTTTGCCGCTTTCACATCATCCAAACGCCTGACAGGTAAAGTGTGCGGTGCTGAGGTAACCATTTCAGTTTGTGTTGCCGCTTCTTCATTAATTTTTATCATTGCATCGATAAAACCATCTAACTCCTGTTTGGTTTCGGTTTCAGTTGGCTCTATTAAGAAGCACTCCGGTACCAGCAATGGGAAATAGGTTGTTGGGGCATGATAACCATAATCTAACAAACGTTTGGCAAAATCCATCGCGCTAACATTCAATTCCTTTGCTTGCTTTTTAAGGGTCACAATAAATTCATGTGTTGCGCGACGATTATCAAAGGCTAATTCAAAACCCGCTTGCTTTAACTTCACCATCATATAATTGGCATTCAGCGTAGCATAGTCCGCGACACGTTGCATACCATCACGACCTAACATGGATGCATAGATATAGGCGCGTAGTAATACCCCGGCGTTACCCATAAAGGCGGACAGGCGCCCCATCGTCTCCGGGCAATCTTGCTCTGTGACTAAACGATATTGATCATCTTGTTTTGCCACCATCGGCACCGGTAAATAAGGGATTAACCGATTACTCACCCCAACCGGACCGGCACCGGGACCGCCACCGCCATGTGGTGTGGAAAAGGTTTTATGCAGATTCATATGGATCACATCAAAGCCCATATCACCGGGTTTCACTTTACCCAGAATCGCATTTAGATTGGCCCCATCGTAATACAACAAGCCGCCTGCCTGATGCACAATATCGGCAATTTCTTTAATACGTCGTTCGAATACACCGAGGGTGGATGGATTCGTCAACATGATACCGGCGGTTTGTGGACCAACCACCGCACGTAGGGCCTCAACGTCAACATCACCTTCTTTATTGGTCGGGATTTCTCTAACTTTATAATTACACATGGTGGCCGTGGCAGGATTGGTACCATGGGCCGCATCAGGAACCAGGATCTCGGTACGTTCATTATCCCCTTTCGCGTCATGATAGGCGCGAATCATTGCCACCCCCGCGAACTCGCCTTGTGCACCGGCCATTGGTGCCAACGAAACTTCCTGCATGCCGGTAACCGTTTTCAACATTTCCTGTAACTCAAACATACAGGCCAGATAACCTTGACTGAGATTATCGGGGCTCAGTGGATGACGCTGCAAAAATCCGGGTAGCATTGCCAAAGTATTACAACCGCGCGGATTGTATTTCATGGTACAGGAACCCAAAGGATAAAATTGTGTGTCGATTGAAAAATTCTTTTGTGACAATTGCGTGTAATGACGCACCGTCTGCATTTCAGATACTTCGGGTAATTTCATCGGCGATGTACGTAACATCGATTCCGGAATATCTGTTACCGCTTCAACACCGCGAGGAATTTGTGCGGTATTCGCACGACCAGATTGAGATTTTTCAATAATCAACATAATTTACTAACCTAACTTGGGTAATCTTAAAGTGCAGCAAGTGCATTTTCATAATTTGGTGCTTGAACGATGTCTGGCACGAGTTCTGTGTATACAACTTTATTGTTTTCATCCAGGATAACGACCGCGCGTGCGGTAATCCCAGCAAGGGGTCCATCTTGAATCAATACGCCATAATCTTTGGCGAAATTTTTACTCCGCATCATCGACAATGTGATCACTTTATCGGTATTTTCTGCCTCACAAAATCGGCCCATTGCAAAGGGTAAATCGGCCGATACGATCAGCATCACCGTGTCATCGCGTGCTGCATCATTAAAATATTTTGTCGAAGCAGCACAAACACCTGTATCCAGACTAGGCACGATATTTAACAATTTCTTTTTGCCGGCAAAATCAGCAAGCGATTTATCTTCCAGATCTTTGGTGGTCAATTTAAAATCTGGCGCTTGCGAACCCACTGCAGGCAATTCGCCATTGGTCGAAATTGGATTTCCTTCTAACGTAATATTCGCCATTTCATTCTCCTTGTCAGATTTGTTTATACAAAATTAGCTTTGGTTCTAAAACAACTTATGCCATTTTAGGTTGTACTGGATATTTGGTCGATTCCAGGCGAGCTGCAATTCGAGAAATATTGTCGACCAATAGATCAATGTCCGCTTCGGACTTAGTTTCAGTTGCACACATCAACAAACAATTATTTAGTTCAGGATAGTATTCGCCCAAGCTAACCCCGGCAACGATGCTTTGTGCCGATAACGCGCGAATAATTTCATGAACTGGTAGCTCAAATTCAAACACCGTCTCGTGGAAAAACGGACTATTAAAGACCTTCTTCACTCCGGCGACCTTGGATAATTTATCAACCAACATTTTTGTATTGTTATGACTTGCGCTGGCAATATTAAATAGCCCTTGTGGACCCACCAAACTCATGTAGATTGTCGCCGCCGTTACCAGTAAACCTTGATTAGTACAAATGTTAGAAGTCGCCTTGGAGCGGCGAATGTGTTGTTCACGTGCCTGTAGTGTTAAAGTAAATCCTTCATCACCATTTAGATCTGTCGTACGGCCAATGATGCGCCCAGGCATTTGTCGAACATAATCTTTGCGGCAACACATAATGCCAAAATAAGGACCGCCAGATGATAGCGGTGCACCCAACGGCTGGCCATCGCCGCAAACAATATCGGCACCGATCTCACCCCATTCACCGGGTGGTTTAATCAAGGCCAGTGATGTTGGATTTACTACGGCAATAACTAAAGCCTTATGTTCATGCGCCCAATCGGTTAAGGCGTCGACCTCTTCTAAACTTCCAAAGAAATTCGGTTGGGGGATGACCAACGCAGTAAAATCACCTGGATCTTTTGGCAAACTGTCTATGTCGATGCGACCCGCTTTTTGATCGTAATCGAGTTCTTCTAATATGATGCCCTGGTGATGCGTTATCGTATGCGCAACCGCTCGATAATGTGGATGCACCGTTTTCGGCGTTAAGATTCGTTTTGATTTTGACTTACGGTTTGCACGCACCGCCATTAAAACCGCTTCGGCTAATGATGATGCACCGTCATAGAGTGATGCATTAGAGACATCCATCCCGGTTAAGCCCGTCATCATACTTTGAAATTCATATAGTAATTGCAAGGTACCTTGACTGGCTTCGGCTTGATAGGGTGTATAAGCCGAATAAAACTCACCACGTGTGGTTAATTCCCAAACGGCCGCCGGAATATGATGTTCATAGGCACCCGCGCCGGCAAAACACAGCTGACGTTGATCTTCTCCAGCGCGTTGATGCATTAACCGACCAATCTCCATTTCGCTTTTACCCAGCGGAATCTCGTCTAACCCGGTTGAACGCAACTCAGCGGGAATCTCATCAAACAGTTCTTCGATTTCGCCAGCACCAATCGCTGCGAGCATTTCTTTTAATTCGGCATCAGTATGTGGGATAAAGGGCATTTAACTAAACCTATTTCTATATATCATTTAACAAAATAAAATTATTCTTCAGCAGCAATCTGATCACTATAGGCAGTTGCATCCAATAGGTTATCAAGTTCACCTTCGTCTGCTAATGTCATTTTAAATATCCAACCCTTACCATATGGGTCTGTATTAATGACTTCGGGTGCATCTGCCAATTCTTCATTTGTTTCCGTTATATCACCGGTTAATGGTGAATACACATCTGAAGCCGCCTTTACCGATTCAACTACTGCACAATCATCACCACTGGCATAAGTCGAACCGACTTCAGGGGTTTCAACAAAGACCAAATCACCTAACAAATCCTGTGCATGATCGGTAATTCCAATCGTGACACTACCGTCATCTTCCAGACGAATCCATTCGTGTGATTTTGTGAATCTTAATTCTGAAGGTACATTACTCATATTCATCTCCCAATCTTAATAAACCAACCAACTTTCAACGCCGGTTATTTTCAAATACGTTTTTTATACTACAGCCTTACCATTTCGCACAAAGGGCGGTTTAACAACGCGTACATCAACTTGTTTACCACGGATATCAACCTTGGCGCGATCACCAATATCGGCGGTCACTCGTGCAAAAGCGATGGCCGTTCCCAAACTCGGTGCATAACTGCCACTGGTAATCTCACCCGCTTCAAGCCCATCGACGATAACGGCTTGATGATTTCGTAATACGCCTTTGTCTTCAAGCAACAACCCCACTAACTTTCGTTTAATACCTGCTGCTCTTTGCTCGGCCAGGACCTTACGACCAATAAAATCACGATCCTCCGGATCCCAGGCAACGGTCCATCCCAATGCCGATTCTAATGGCGACGTGGTTTCATCCATATCACTACCGTAAAGGTTCATACCGGCCTCAAGCCGCAAGGTATCACGTGCACCTAAACCGGCCGGTTTTACACCCTGAGCAATACACTCATTCCAAAATTGGCTTGCAACCTCATTCGGCAACATTATTTCATAACCATCTTCGCCGGTATAACCGGTTCTGGCGATCGCCCAGTCATCATCAAACATGGCGATAAAAAATTGGCCTAATTCACTCACCCGATCTTTTTTATCGCCAAGCTTACTAAGAACAGCATGGACTTTTTCTCTTGCTAACGGGCCCTGTACCGCAATCATCGCTAAGTCGTCGCGTTCCTTGATATCGATATTAAACTGGACCGCGTGTTTTTCGATCCAGGCCAGATCTTTTTCGCGAGTCGAGGCGTTCACAACCATGCGATAAAATGTATCATTTATATAGTAAACAATAAGGTCGTCAATCACGCCACCGGCTTCATTCAGCATGCAGGAATAAAGCGCCTTTCCGGGTTGCTTCAGGCGATCAATATTATTGGCTAATAGGTAACGTAAAAAGTCAGCAACCCGTTCACCACTCAAATCGACGACGGTCATATGCGAGACATCAAAGATGCCCGCTGAGTTACGTACCAGCTCATGTTCTTTCATTTGCGAACCATAATGCAATGGCATATCCCAACCGCCAAAATCCACAACTTTAGCCGATGACTCGACATGTGTTTCATACAATGGTGTTTGTTTACCCATGTTCGTCCCTATTTCAAAATTATTATAATTTAATCTTCAGCATGATAAGAAGAGCGCACTAATGGCCCCGCTTTTACCCAACTAAATCCAAGATTTTTTGCAAGCTGCTCGTACTCACTGAATTGCTCAGGGGTAATATATTCTTCAACCGCTAAATGATAACGCGACGGCCGTAAATATTGACCCAAGGCAACCCGTTTCACTCCGGCATGGCGTAAATCTTTTAATACGGTAATGACTTCTTCTTGTTTTTCACCCAGGCCCAACATCAGAGCAGACTTAGCCTCGTTCAAAGGACTGTCACTTACCTGGGCTAATAAATCCAAAGAACGTGCATAACTCGAACCTTTACGAACCCGACGATATAAACGAGGAACGGTTTCTACGTTATGCCCCCAGACCAAAAAATTCTCGCCTGACACCTTTTGCATCGCACTCGAGATCAGTTCGATGGCTTTCGGTTGGCAACCATTAAAATCGGGAGTCAATAATTCTAATTTAAGTTCTGCATTTTTAGCCCGTAGCGCAATAAGGGTCTCAGCAAAGATACTTGCACCACCATCATCCTGGTCATCACGGTTAACCGAAGTTAACACAATATAGTCCAGTCCCATTGAATCAGCAGCTTTCGCAACCCGCTCGGGTTCATCGAGTTCAACTCTATCCGGACGTCCTGTTTTTACCGCACAAAAACCGCAAGCGCGTGTACAGGTATCACCGAGTAACATGAAGGTTGCCGTACCCCGACTCCAACATTCGCCTCGGTTTGGACAACGTGCCTCTTCGCATACCGTGGTTAATGCATTTTCCGATAAGGTACGAGAGGTCTGCGCATAGTCTTCACTGCCGAAGGCCTGACGAATCCATTCTGGCATTCGTCCTACATTGGCTTGGGAAGAAAAATCAAAAACCGGTTGTACTTTCATTAACTCGCTCACCTAAAATCATTTCGCATAAAAAAAGGGCGACCAAAATTAACCATACGATTAATTTTGGTCGCCCCTCTGTCCGGTCACCTGAGAGCTTAGCCCCTTCGGTGTCTAGCTACTGATCTTACCTGGCTAGCGCTCTCCAGAGTTAACGAATGCGAATTTGCGGTCCTGATTACCTGAGCGATTCCGAGCGAGTTGCGCCTTCGGTGTCCTGCCTAATTTAGTGGCAAGATCTCTCCCACAAACCATCGTTAAAGGATGATTTTACAAAGCTTAATCATCAATTACCAGTTTATTTCTGGGCTGCTAATTTTCCGCTCCACTAATTGTTATTAAAACATGTACTTAGCGGGGAATCCTTTTACCTATTAGAGGATTGGTGCTGATGCCCATGCAGGTAAACACGAAACAAACAGGCTGAAATCTCTATTTGGCAGCGGCATCATGCTGGCGCATTAAAAACCAGATCACCGGCAAGGTGCCAATCATTAGCATTAACGATGCCGGTGCAGCGAGCTCTAACATCTCTTCGCTCGCCTCAATCCAGATTCGAACCGGCAGGGTGTCAAATCCGGTGGGGCGTAATAATAATGTCGCTGGCAACTCCTTAAGCGTATCGATAAACACCAATACCCAGGCACTGACCAGGCCAGTACGTAATACGGGAATCACAACCCGGGTCAGGTTTTCCCAGGGTTTTGCCCCCAGACTTCGACCCGCTTCTTCAATGGAAGGGGAAAGCTGTTGCACCGAGGCCTCTTGTGCCTGCACGGCAAGCGGTAAGAAGCGAATGAGCATGGCCAACAACAACACGATCATGGTGCCGTAAATCCAGGGCAACATGCTTAATACAAAACTTAAAATTCCCAGCGCAATCACCGGCCCCGGTAAAACGAAACCGATACTGGCAAGGTGCAAGTAGCCCTGACTAATTTTGTTGCGCAAACGTGCATGAAACAAGGCAACCGGAAAAGCGGCAACCGTCGCCAACGTGGCGGCCGCCACACTGACCACTAATGAATTCTGTACATAACCCCAAAACTCTTCGGTGATCAACGATTGAACCCAGGCCTCATAGGTCCAGGCCAACATCCAGGACAGCGGTAATGCAAAAGCAAATAAGGTGATCCCACCTAACCAAAACCAGATTAAAATGAGTTCGAGACGCGTGGCGGGTTTTCGTTTTGGTTTTTGCGCCTGTGCAGCACTGTAATAACGTTGGCGGTCACGGAAAAAACGCTCCAGGATCAAAAACGATAAACTCAATAACACCAACACCAAACTTAAACCAGCCGCCGCCTCAAGGTTATGACGTCCTTCCATTTGCAGATAAATGCTTAAGGTAAATGTTTGGAAACGCAACATGCTTACCGCGCCAAAGTCTGACACGACATGTAATACCACAAGCGCAAGTCCTGCAGCTATCGCCGGGCGTAACATTGGTAAGCTGATTCGCCAAAATACTTGTCGAGGTGACAGGCCGTGTAACTGCGCAGCCTCTTCGATATCCACTCTCGAACGAGTTAATGCATCACTGACCAGCAGAAAGACATAAGAAAATCCGGCCAGGCTCAAAATAAAGGCCGCACCAAACACATTATATAATTCAGGTGGATAACTATCCGGACCAAACAATCCAATCCACATCACCCCAAGCCAACCATCCGGTTCGGTTAAAGTGGTATAGATATGGGCAAAAACATAGGTCGGAATGGTTAAAGGTAAGATCATTAACCAAACCGCCAGGCGGCGACCAATAAAATCACGACGGGTGATCAACCAGGCAGAGGAGACGCCTAAAATAAAACTACCGATGGCAACCAGTAATGCTAACGTTAGTGTGTTTGTTAGTAACTCAGGTAAACGTGCCGTCCATAAACTCGACCATTGCGGCAAGCTCAGCTTACCACTACTGATGACAACATAGATCAGGGGTACTGACGCTAAAACGACAACCAGCGTCGCCAGAACACTACGCGTATTCCAGTCAAACCTGACGTATTGAGCAAACACTTGGAATCGATTCTACGACGAGTTTATGGCATCCCAACCGATTCAATGATATCCAGAGTCGCATTACGATATTTACCCAGGTCACGCATTGGAACCTTGGCCACCTTGTAGCTTGAAAGTGGTGGAACGTTTGCTGCGGCAGAGACTCCAGGGCGAGTTGGATACTCCTGGTTAACTTCAGCAAATAATTTTTGTCCCGCTTCAGAAACCATATACTGAATAAACTGCTGAGCCGCTTTTTGTTTACCACTGTGTTTGACGATTGCCGCACCGGCAACATTCCATGCCACACCGATATCATCTTTACCTTGATCGGGTAAAACAATTTTAATTGCGGCTTTCGGTTTTTTGGCCAGGTGGCGATAAATATAATAATGGTTCACTAAACCAATTGATTTGCGCCCACTGGCCACGGCTTTTACGATCTTGCTGTGTTTATTGTATACGCTGCCTTTAACGTTACTCTTCATACCCGCCAACCACTGCTTAACGGTTTTCTCATCGCGAGCACGTAAATAGACCGTTGTCCCGGCAATATAACTTTCGTTGCTGCTATGCGTAATTGCCAGTTTTCCTTTAAGTTTTGGATCGGCTAAATCAAATACAGATTTAATCCCGGCGACAGATTCGTCTTTGCTATTTACCACTAAGACACGCGCTCGAGCTGATAGTCCGACCCAGCTGTTGTCTTCAGCCCGGTAATCTTGCGGAATGACAGCAACGCTGTTGTCATCCATTGCTGAAAATAATTTTAGCTCACTGCCTTTTTGTAAGTTACCTGCATCGTTACTGATGTAGAGATCCGCCTGAGTGCGTTCACCTTCGAGCTTAAGCTTATTCAGTAGCGCGGTAGAACTACCGGTATGTAAGACGACTTTAATCCCGGTCTTTTCGGTAAAGGCCTTAACCACCGGTTTTACAAATTTGTCACTGCGACCAGAATAGACAACCAACTCTTCAGCATTAACTGTTACTGCACCGAACCAAAGACCTAGAAATATTAGGGATAATAGACCGCGTTTCATTCCATCTGCTCCATATATATAGTTAAGATACCAACCGAATCTTAATGATAATGATTCTCATTCACATATGCAATACATTAGTGGAAGTTAATATTGTTTTAGAAATGAACTGTTACTTCTAGTTATTCTTATCGATACATGTGGTAAATCTTCGAGGAACACGATGAGTAGTTATCAAACGCGTAACTTATGGTAAGTCCTTGAATTATCTGGGATTAGCATCAGGGAGCGCTACCGCAGTAAATCCAGTTGAACTAACCAAATGAAACCGGCAATATTACCAATCTAATAGTTAAAAGCTAAATCTATTGTTAGGGCACACAAGCGTTTAAATATTCTCAAGAGCATCAGATTTACCTGGAAATAGTAATACAGAATTAAATTATCTGTGTTACTACAAGGAGCTTGAAAAATGCGTGGTTTTTCAAAAATTAGTGTCTTCTTATTACTAATAATAGGGGCAGTAACCTACTATTTCTATTTCGCACCCATCAATTCTATATACAATAAAGATGAGATTTTTTCTTCTGACACCAATAAGGAGTATTTATCTAACCCTGCGATTCTGGCATATGCTGAGTTTCTAAAACAAGTCCAGAACATGGAAACAATATCCGATCTTCAGGACTATATCAGTCCATATTATTTTGATCAATTTGCTAGAGAGTGGGGTCCTGACGGTAAGGGCGTTTCTACATTAAAAGATATTTACAATTTAAGCAGTATAGAAATCAGCAAACTAAACCGTAACAAATCAAATAACATTATTTTCAGCTTCATTGCCATGAGTGAAGCTGTGCGAAAAATGGGGCACCCAGTTGGCGGGCCAGCTAAAAGCCCGATTTACAAATACGATGGATTAGTTAAATGCCGCGTCAGGATGACCAGTCGGGGGGAGCAATGGTATTTACAAAAACAACGCTGCGACTCTCTGACTCAAGCTGAAAAAAAATCGAGAATGACGAAAAGTGAACGAGATCAATATTTAGACCAACAATTTAGAGAGCAAAACTTAGGGATTAAAAATTAATGTTCTGAAAGTATTAGTAATCACTGAGGTGTGCTTATTGTGATCAGACTTCAATGATTCCAAAAGGCTTGCTTATATTATACTAATTCAATAGTTTTTCCGACGATCGAATGTGTAAATTGCTGAATGTAAACGATATTTAAATTTAGGGGGTTAAATATGCGTAAAATTTTATTGATAATTATTACTCTTGGTATAGTTGGTTATATTGTTTATCCAAAAAGTGATTCCAATTCCTCTTCATACGAGAGTAAAGTTAAAAATGTCTTATCCAACATATACTCGAGTTGTATCAAGTACTGGGCTAAAACATCGTCTGAAAATGATTGCACACTTGCAGAAATTAAAAAATCGGAATACAACTTTTCCCCACCGGAGGACATTACTATAATAGTTGTTGCGGGAGATGATACAAATTTTTACGCAAAGGCAAATTACAATGATAACCGAGAAATATTTACGATTAATTCTGAAAATATAATTAGTAAAGATAAAGTTGCGACAAAGTCCTGGGGACAAAAGCATGGTTTAAGATAATGTGGAAGGAAATACTAGGAGCTAATCATTTTTCTGCTACTCATACTCACCCCAAAATTTGAAAAATTTACTGATAATAAGCGAACTGTAACAAAGATCAATGATAGCCAGCTTAACGAATCTCGTCGACCATCCGACTTATGGTAAGTCCTTGAACAACAATAGAAAAAATGACAATTGCATAGGTCAGGGTAAGGATGATTTCTCTTTCCGCGCTCAACGGTAATGACAGGGCCAGCGCAACCGAAATTCCGCCGCGGAGTCCTCCCCAGGTCATAATCTGCACCACACCAGGCGTAAATCGACGAGTGCGACTGAGGAGTAAGATCGGTGTACCGACACTGATGAAACGGGCAAAGAGCACCAACGGGATAATCGCCAGTGCCGCCAGAAAATATTCCGTTTTGAGCGCGAGCAATAACACCTCTAAGCCGATCAGGACAAACAACACGGCGTTTAGGATCTCATCAATCAACTCCCAAAAATGATCCAGATGCATGCGTGACTTTTCAGACATGGCAAGTCGACGACCATGATTACCGATAAATAATCCGGCTACGACGATCGCGATCGGACCCGATATATGTAACAGGGTACACAATGCATAACCACCCATCACAGCCGCTAAAGTCAGCAAGACCTCAAGCTGATAATTGTCGACATCTTTTAGTGCGTAATAAACGAGCGAGCCCAACAACAAACCAAAGACGATGCCGCCGACCGCTTCTTGTAAGAACAACATACTGATCACACTGAATGAAGGTTCTGTACCCGTCGCAGCAATCCCGGCAATGACAATAAACACCACGACACCGATACCATCATTAAACAAAGACTCACCGGCAATCTTGGTTTCCAGGCTTTTCGGGACGCGGGCATTTTTCAAAATGCCCAACACGGCAATCGGATCGGTCGGCGATATCAATGCGCCAAACAACAAGCAGTAAATAAATGGCAGCGGAATATTAAGTGCGTTAAGTACAATCCAGGTGAGACTGCCGATAATAAACGTGGAGGTAATTATCCCAAATGTTGCGAGTATACCAATGACACTTTTTTGTTGATTCAAATCATTGATGTTGACATGCAGGGCACCTGCGAAGAGCAAAAAACTCAACATGCCATGCATTAGGGTCTCATGAAAATCAATGCTGCGTAAAAAATGATTGGCATGTTGAATCAAGCCACTCCAGCCCATTTTACCAATAAACAAAAAGACCATTGATATAACAAGTGAAATGATCATGATGCCGATAGTATTTGGCAGGCGCACAAATCGGTAATTCAAATAGCTGAATAAGGCTGCCAGGGTGATCAGCAGCGCGGCTGTGTTAAGTATGTCCATACTGGTAGTCAGTAACTCAAAGTGGCCTCAATGTACCGTAAATTCCACAGCTTGCCAAAGCTAAATTTACGAATTGTAGAACGTGTTTTATTAATTTATCGGCGCCTGTACCTGTCGGGCTATATTGGGTAAATCACCATGCAATCCCATCGCATAATCGATGACATTATGTTTGATCAGAGGCAATCGGTTAAACCAATGCATTCCTGAATTCCTGAGTTGTTTTAACCAACTGACATCACTACCAAACAAGCGTTGAATTTGATCGACCATCACTAGCATGCTCATGTTTTCGGCCTTACGCCAACGCTCATAGCGTCTAAGCACTTTTATACTGTTTATATCGCGTTTAGAAGATTTCGCTTCAAGGATGACCTGTGCCAAACTCGCCGCATCCAATAGGCCTAAATTAACACCCTGCCCGGCTAATGGATGCATGGTATGGGCCGCATCCCCCACCAGTGCTGCTGAATTTGCAATATACTGATCGGCCATAAAAAAACGTAATGGAAAACACGCGCGGGGCCCGACTTCAAGAATTTGACCCAGTTTCGAATCGTAAGCCTGTTCCAGTTCAAGTTTAAATTGTTGTTCTGGCATCTGTCGTAACTGATTCGCAAGTTCTGGCCGAGTAGACCAGACGATTGAACTGTAATTCTCTGATAAAGGTAAAAAGGCCAAAGGACCAGTATCGAGAAAACGTTGCCAGGCCGTTTGCTGGTGTGACTCTGAAGTTTTTACCGTTGCCACTAAGGCCGTATGATCGTAATCCCAACCGCGCGTGCTAATGCCCAATTGTTGTCGAACCCAGGAGCGACTGCCATCGGCACCGACTAATAAGTCTGCAGTGACTGACTGCTCACCAAGTTGTAGCTTCCATTTATGATCGTCAAATTGCATCTGTTGACAGGCTTGACCAAACCGCAACTCAACATTCGATACCGTTTCAAGCTTTCGATACAAGCTTTTCAAGATAACGCGATTTTCGATGATGTGACCTAATTGTGCCTCGCTTAACTCAGCGCTATCAAAA
This sequence comes from uncultured Ectothiorhodospiraceae bacterium, assembly GCA_947259425.1. Classification (GTDB taxonomy): domain Bacteria; phylum Pseudomonadota; class Gammaproteobacteria; order UBA6429; family Thiohalophilaceae; genus SZUA-24. Next base: position 16,284 of record CAMYMO010000448.1, read on the forward strand.
TGGACTTCACTATTCATTTGACCTGCACCGGTCTGTTCCCACACGTGCATGTCTCTAAAGGGTGAGACGCGTTGTTCCACCATGTCAGGCCATACTCCGATAGACTCGAAGATATGCTGCGACGCGCGGGTAATCGCACTCACGCGCATATCGTAAGCCGTATCAAACGAAATATGGCGTTGATCATTTGGATCAATAATCAATATCGACAGTTCGGTATCCGCTAATGCACAGGCCAGGGTGGCGCCTACCAATCCACCACCGATGATGGCGATATCAACCTGTTTGCCAGATAACTCTGACATTAGTGCGTCCTCATAGTCCAAGCCCGCGGGCAAGTAATGAAGCCTTGCCAATATAACCCATCGCGTGGCGTGTTAAACGTTTGCGTAAAGGTGAAATCAAGTCCATGGCCACCAATCCGGCATTACGCGCAATAACGAAGGGGGTGAAGTTGTTTGAAAACACCCGTACCAGTGCATCCGTAAACATCATCGTCGTGTTGTGATCTTTACTGCGCCATTTCGCGTATTCATTCAACACTTCAAGTTCACCGATATCCTGTTCGTTTTCGATGGCGGTTTTGATCACTTCAACTATCGCGGCCACATCACGCAATCCAAGGTTAAAACCCTGTCCGGCAACCGGATGCAATGTATGCGCAGCATTTCCGATAAACGCCAACCGGTGCTGCACATGCTCAGAAATATGATTAAGTCCAAGTGGATAACTCGCACGTTCGCCAACGCGGGTAATCTTGCCAATTCGACGTCCAAAACGTTTTTGCAGCTCTGCGGCAAAGGCCTGATCATCGAGTTGCATGACGTGTTCGGTATTCTGTTGTGGCACCGTCCATACCAGCCCATAGCGATGTTCGTCTTGCTCGAATCCGACTAAGGGCAATAAGGCCATCGGGCCGGATTGGGTAAAACGCTCATAGGCAATATTATTATGCGGTGTATCCAATGCAATATTCGCTATCACGGCGGATTGATGATAATCCCAATGTCGCTGAGTTATTCCCAAGCTTTGCCTGATAAACGACTCCGTACCATCCGCAGCAATAATTAATTTTGCCGATAACGTGATCTTCGCGCCGTTTTCTTCGACTGATAATGTTGCCGATTTTGACTGATTTTTTGCCGGGCCTTGCTGGGTATTAATCGCGGTGACTTTGGCCGGGGCCAAAACCTGCAAGCCATTTACTTCCGGCAAAGTCTTTAACAGGGATTGACCTAAAATCCGATTTTCAACGACATAACCCAGGGCTTCGGTATTTTGTTCTTCAGCGCGTAAGCGGGTCATGCCAGGATGCCCTCGATCCGATATATGGATAGTCGAAATCGGACAGGCCTGTTCTGCAATCGCCGGCCATAAATTTAATGCGGAAAAGATTTGTCGTGAACTAAAAGAGAGGGCAACGGTTCTGGAATCAAAACTGGGAGGCGGCAGCGAGGCATAATCATAGGCCTCGATTAAAACAACTTTAGGTGCCGGTTTAAGTTCACCCAGCGCATAGGCCAAGCTAATGCCGACGAGTCCACCGCCGACAATCGCAATATCATATTCTTTCGTCGCACTCATTAGCGATTAAGCCATTAAGGCCTCGACCTCATCAGGTTGCTTTGGAACACCATGGCTTAACACCTCGTGTCCCGTCTTGGTAACCAATACATCGTCTTCAATACGAATGCCAATGTTATGCCACTTTTTGGCGACCTTAGTATCACGGTCGTTGATATAAATCCCTGGTTCCACGGTTAAGGTCATGCCCGGTTCAAACATTCGCCATTCATCATCAATCTTATAATCACCGACATCATGCACATCCATACCTAACCAATGACCGGTACGATGCATATAAAACTTTTTGTAGCTTTCCTTTTCAATCGCTTTCTTCTTTGAACCTGATAATAAGCCGAGCTTAATCAGGCCATCGGTAATCACCTCTACCGCACATTCATGCGGTTCGTTCCAATGGTTGCCAGGACTGATTTGTTCTATCGCAGCGTGCTGCGCCTCTAAAACGATTTCATAGATTGCACGTTGTGCGCGGGAATATTTTCCATTAACCGGAAAAGTCCGGGTGATATCAGATGCGTAGAAATCGAACTCAGCCCCCGCATCAATCAATACCAGATCTTGCGCCTTTAATTTGTCTTTGTTCTCGGTGTAATGCAATACGCAGCCATTTTCACCACCGCCGACGATGGAACTATAGGCAGGCTCACGAGCACCTTGTTGCATAAAACTATGCAACAGGGTCGCCTCTAATTGATATTCATACATACCAGGTTTGCAAGTTTGCATCGCCAGACAATGCGCCTTGGCTGAGATTTCAGCTGCGGTCCGCATGGCTTTAATCTCTTGACTACTTTTCACTAACCGCATGTCATGTAACAGGTGATCTAGTGAAACAAACTCGCCGGGGGTATGAATGCCCATACGCGATTGTTTACGCAAACGATTAACCCAACCAATCAGGCGTTGATCAAAATCAGGATGGGTGCCCATGGTGTAATAGACACGTTGTTTGTTCTCTAACAAGCCTGGCAGAATGTCATCAATGTCATCGATCGGAAACGAATCATCAGCCGCATAATCACTTACCGCCCCATCCTGCCCGGCCATGCGTCCGGTCCAGGTCTCGGTGGTTTCATCTCGCTCGCGACAAAACAAAATGTATTCGGCTTGTGCTCGTCCAGGCACCAGCACCGCGACCGCCTCAGGCTCAGCAAAACCGGTTAAATAATAAAAATCACTATCGGCACGATAACTATGTTCGACATCCCGGTTACGTATTCGCATCGGAGCAGCAGGTAAAATGGCAACCGCATCCGATCCCATCATTTCCATCAAATGTTTGCGGCGGTTAATAAATTCTTGTTTGGTCATAGATCAATGTACCGATGTATTACTTTGCGACGTGTGTGATTGCAATGTCTCATTAAACAACATCACCCCAACTCGAAGGTATTCAACCAACTCCGTCAAAGACTGTTCTTCATCTTCTGAATAATCCAGTTGGCCAACCGTAACCTGGCTGATTTCGGTAATGTCATCAATGATTTCTCCCAACTCGCCGGTGAATTGCTTCAGATCGTTAATGCCACTATAGCCCAGACCCAGCAAAAATCCCTGGCACCAATGGGCCATCGCCTCGGTACGCAATTCTAAATCGACATCATCATCCGGCATCATCAAGGCATAATTAAAATTACCACCGCTTAATGATCCCAGGATTTGTTGGTATAAACCCTCAGTAATACGCGCGGTCTCTTTCGCCAACGCGTCCCCCCTGGCCACCGCCGCGCTAATCTCCGGGGCGTGTGATCCGAGCCAGATTGGATAACCGCTTTCGCCATTCACACAGATAACGGCACTCATCGCACCATGGAACTCTGCCGCGTCGGCCGCCACATCCAGGTGTTCCAGGGCTGAATTGATATCTAAGTAACTGAATTCTTGCATATGTCGTTCACTCGTGATTTTGGTGGATCTTACTATATATAGGTAGCGGGACCTGAAATTCAGTATATCATGCCCAAACCATTGAAACAGACCGTTGACCCGATCCACGAGTCGCTCTATATTGGTAATAGGTAGCAGGTCACATGTCTGGAGAGACAGTTGGATATCAAAAAGCTCGAAGATAGGGTGGATGAACTAATATCAACGGTAGAGCGGTTGCGTAGCGAGAACAAGACGCTGCGTAATAGTCAAACCAGTTTGGTCAACGAACGGGATAGCCTGATCAGTAAAACTGAACAGGCCAAAACACGTGTTGATGCAATGATTAACCGGCTCAGGGCAATGGAAAATGAGTAGCGACAACACCAAGGCTATTTCAATTAATATCCTGGGAAAAGAATACCTTATCTCCTGTAATGAAGATGAACGTAATGGCCTCATCTCAGCCGCGGATTTCCTGGATGACAAAATGCGTGAAATACGGGATGCGGGCAAGGTTATCGGTACCGATCGCATCGCGGTGATGGCCGCACTTAATATTGCACACGAGCTACTTGATCAGTCATCGGGCACGGGCAAAGGCCCAGCCGATGTTGAGAGTAAAATTAAAAACATCCAGACCAAAATCGAGGATGCGCTATTTCGTAGTCGCCAACTCGAATTAGAGGCCTAAGTCAGCGTTATTTCATTGGGGTCAGACTCCATTGACGCTTAATTTCTTTGTTACAATGGAGTCTGACCCCAATGAAAACAGTTTTGGGTGTTTCCTGTCGTATACGTGATCGACCGGGATATTCTTGAGCCTTAATTAAAATCCCCAGGGGACAGAAACTTGTCCGTGTGTGCATGTCCGCCTCGTAGCGGAAAGCCTAATCGGTTTGTGATGACCCCGACTTGAGCCTCAGGTTCGAGATACAGGTCTTAACGGTGCAGGTGGGAAACGCCCTCCCTCTATTAATAAGAATACAATTTACAAATCACAACGATGCCGACACGCGAACAACTCCGAATCGAACTTAAACAACGTCGTGATCAGCACTCCGAAACCGAATGCGAAAAGCTATCGGTCAGCATTTGTGAGCATATACGGCGTAGTAAATTGTTTATCAACCGCCAACGCCTCGCGCTGTATTATTCCGTTGGCAATGAAGTCAATCTAGAACATTTATTTCACTATGCCTGGGCACTCAACAAGACGCTCTTTTTACCGGTACTGAGCCGGTTTCCAAAGGGGCATTTATGGTGGATTCAATATATCGAAAACACACCTATGTACTTAAACCGTTATCAAATCCCGGAACCGGTCCATTCCGGACACGCCCGTCGTACAAAACTACGCAGTCTGGATGTTGTTTTTATGCCATTGGTTGGGTTTGATGATAAAGGCAACCGTTTAGGCATGGGAGGCGGCTTTTATGATCGCAGCTTGAGTCGATGTTTTCGTCAGTCGACGACCTGGCATCGCCCCGTTCGAATAGGTGTAGCCTATAGTTGGCAACAGCTAACAAAAATTCCAAATGAACCCTGGGATATTCCGCTCGATGCCATTGTCACCGAACAGGGTATCACCTGGTTTTAACTGTTCACTCGTTTTGTTATCGATGACGACGCAGAACACTGAAACAGCCCCGACTGATAACAATATTTAATGAGGTTTAGCTAAGATCAGAATTAAATGTGCAAGATCCTGCTATCAAAAACAGACAAAACAAATAAACACGAAAAAATCGATATTCAAGGTCTGAATTAAGAGTTAAAACTGGAATTTTCTCTTAAATTTATAAAATTATTAAAAACGAAGCTTCAAATTTATAAAAAAGTGCCTCCCAACACAATTTTTGCATTAAAAATTAAGAAAATTTCGATAATTTATATCGCGATCACCTAATTTCAACGAAATAATGTATCGAATTCATAATAATGCGCTGAGATATCGATAAAATTTTCCGTGTAACCCTTAAAAGGCTTAATTTAGATCGAAAATTTGTTCTTATTCTCCTTAATTTCGGTCTTTGGTCGTTCCTTTTTTAATAATTTAGGTAGGTTCACTCACATTTAATCTAATTTAAAAATTATCGGTACGAAATTCCTTTGAAACATTGCTCATGGATATAAATAAGCTGTGTTGTTTAACCAATATTTATGTTTTTACACGCTTAAATGCGTTTTAAGGCGCTCTAAACAGCCTTTTTCGTTAAAATTTCATGTCAATTGAGAAAAAATGGTTAAAGTCGTGTAAATTTATTCTAATTAGCGCCTTAAAACTTTTTTCAGCGACGTTTGTTTTATACCTAAAGTATGGAACATTAAAATAAACGCTTCTCATATCCTCGTTAATTGCTTGTTAACGCAAAAATTAAAAATAAAAAATAATTTTTAGCTGCAAATAACTATTTTTTTGTTTTTAAGCATTCATTTTTAGTTTTCATGACTTACCAACACGGAATGAACACTTTTGTGCACCGTTGTCCTAACAATATGAAGCGTAAAAATGGAAATATATTAAAAATACGATCGATTTTTAGGAGATTTTTATAAAACATACGAAAATTTTTACGGTAAATAAAAAGATTTTTATCAAACGTCAAAAATTTGTACTTTTTAATAAATAAAATATTAAAAATATCGTTGAGATTAAGATTTTTAAACGTAAATTTAAAAATTTTTCTGTTTAAAACTAAAATTTTTTAAAATAATGACGCTAAAACGTCGTCAAATGAACTGAAAAGTTGCAAACGTAGATAAATTAACTAGTGATACTAGCTTTTTTTATTGACTTAGCTATACTCCACTAAACTCAGTGTTCAACCTTGGAGGGTTATAACCATGGCTACAAAGAAAAAGGGTCGCAAGAAGGCGGCTAAGAAAAAGGTAGTTCGTCGTAAGAAGACGGCTGCTAAGAAGACGACTAAGAAGAAAGTAACGAAAAAGAAAGCAAAGAAAAAAGTAACAAAGAAAAAAGCCAAGAAAAAGGCTAAGAAGAAAGTAACAAAGAAAAAGGCCAAGAAGAAGGCTAAGAAAAAAGCCAAGAAAAAGGCTAAAAAGAAAGTAACAAAGAAAAAAGCCAAGAAAAAGGCTAAGAAAAAAGTGACCAAGAAG
>CAMYMO010000449.1 GCA_947259425.1 uncultured Ectothiorhodospiraceae bacterium
TTATCGTTCCACCGGTAATATTTTAAATGCCGCGAATGCGTTGATCGATAACAACTCGGATCGGATGGGTAAGGAGTTGTGGACCGCAGATGGTGAGGGTGAGTTAATTCAACTCTACGCGGCGTTCAATGAACTGGACGAGGCGCAATTTATTGTCGATAAGATTAAAGACTGGATCGATAAAGGCGGAACACGCAGTGAAAATGCCATTCTTTATCGTTCCAATGCGCAATCACGGGTCATGGAAGAGCGTTTAATCAACTATGGTATTCCGTATCGAGTCTACGGTGGGTTGCGTTTCTTTGAACGCCAGGAGATCAAAGATGCGCTGGCCTATCTACGTTTAACCAATAATAAAGAAGATGATGCTTCTTTTGAACGCATCGTTAACGTACCCACTCGGGGTATCGGCAGCCGTACTGTGGAGATGGTGCGTGAAACGGCCCGCAACAGTGGTAGCTCTATGTGGCAGGCCGCCTATCATTTAATTGAGCATAAACAATTAGCGGCGCGTGCCTTGAATGCTTTGCAGTTTTTCGTGCAGCGCATCGAGGCGATCAAACAAGCCATCGAAAACCTCGCCTTGCATGAACAGATCGAACACGTGATTCATGAGAGTGGTTTGATCGATCATTATAAAAAAGAAAAGGGTGAGCGCGGCAGAACGCGTCTGGAAAATTTGGACGAACTGATCAATGCCGGTAAAAACTATGATGAAGAGGCGTTTGAAGAAGAAATCGAAACCTCCGATGTATTAACGGCCTTTTTGTCCCATGCCAGTCTTGAGGCCGGAGAGCGCCAGGGTGATGAATGGGATGATTGCGTGCAGTTAATGACCTTGCATTCGGCCAAAGGGCTTGAATTTAAACAGGTGTTTTTATGTGGCCTGGAAGAGGGTATGTTCCCGCATCGTCTTTCTGTTGAAGAATCCGGCAAGCTCGAAGAAGAACGGCGCTTGTGTTATGTCGGTATGACCCGGGCAATGGAAAAATTAGTCATCAGTTATGCCGAGAAGCGACGGCTCTATGGCGAAGAAAAGATTGCACGCGCTTCACGATTTATTTCCGAAATACCAAACGAATATCTTGAAGAGGTCCGCCTGGGCAGCAGTGTTGCCACACCGGTATACGATGGCAGTTATGCCAAGGTGGCCGCTGTTGAAGATAAGGATGCGCCGGTCAAATTAGGCCAGCGCGTAATGCACTCAAAGTTTGGTGAAGGCATTGTGTTAAATTACGAAGGACAGGGACGACATGCCCGTGTGCAGGTTAATTTTGAAATGGCCGGCAGTAAATGGCTGGTGATGGAATATGCGAACCTTCAGTTTTGTTAAAGATAAGTTATTGTCTACTCACGATGGGTTGTTGGATGGTATGCACAAAATAAAACTCGAAGAAAATGCATCAAACTAATATCGAATTGGAATTGGCTGCGGGAGAGATTACGCTTTTAACTGCAGGGAGTGCTGAAACACTTTCAACTATCGTCAAGCGTACTTATCTTGCATTACAAGAATCACTGCAACAGTATGCCAGCAAAAATCAAACCTACATGATTCACTTGGGCGATTTATATCTTGATGATAATCCAGTTTCGATATCGGTCAGGTTTGATCAAAAAGTACAGCATGTCGATATTAGCACCAATGTTAACAAACATAAATCTAGCGATGTGATGGAGGCAAAAGCCTCGAAAATAGCCCAGTCGATTGCTGCCGTGTGGCCAGGTCCCGACTTTAAAATGAGTCATGTATTTCCCTGGGGCGAATTGATCATTCGCACTGAGTGGCGTGATGGCGGTTATGGGGCAGAGTTTAATTATAAATAAACGACGACATCCTGACGGTTCTTTTCATGCCGTGATAAAAGTAATAACATCCTTACTGGATAAACGCCCACAGCTTTTAATAAAGCGTGGCGCTTTTTATATTAAAGCTGTGAGCGTTATGAATATTGTAGCCATTGTCACTAACAACATTCGTGTTCAAACCGTTATATAGCGTTATTCAGTCAGATTCGTCCTGGCTATTGTCGGCGGATTCTATGAGTTCACTGCTGTGTTCCGATTCAGTCTGTGCGGAATCATCATTGCTGTGTACGATATGGGCCGTTGTTGCCCCTATGAGTGAAAGTAAGAACCCTAACGTATAGGGATCGAGTAAGCCGCGCATCTTTTTCATCTTAATCATCATTATTTACCTCGTTACAAATATTGAAACCGATTAGTATCTGGAGGCAGTGGAATTTAAACGTTTAGCCACCGTTCCATTTACTGGTTAAACTGAGATTAACCAATTCAAATGTCTTTGATAATGCCGTTAAAATGCATTACATTTATTCAATATGTGAATAAGTGGGCACAGGTACTATGGACGTACTCTTATCGATGTCGATTTTTCGACGGGTAGCCGAGACTGAGAATTTTTCCGAAGTTGCCCGCGAGATGGGGATATCACAACCGACGGTGAGCAAACAAATTGCCGCGCTTGAAAAGCATTTGAATGTAAAATTGCTCAATCGTAGTACGCGCCAATTAAGCTTAACGGACATTGGTAAACAGTATTACAGTCAGTGTGTGCAATTACTTGATGAGCTAAATGAATGTGAATCCAGAATCCGTAATCAGCAATCCGAGCTGGCCGGGCTGTTGCGAATTAATACACCGATTACCTTTGGTGAACTGAACATCGTACCGCACTTATGGCAATTTCTTGCTGACTATCCTGATCTAAAAATTGATTTGGTTATGGATGATCATTATGTCGATTTAGTGAAGGAAGGGGTGGATATGGCGATCCGCGTCGGTCCGCTAACCGATTCGACACTAATTGCCCGTAAGATTGGCGATAGTCCACGCGTTACGGTTGCAAGTCCAGCTTATCTTGCAAAACACGGTGAACCAAAAACCTTGCAGGATCTCAAGCAGCATAATTGCCTTGTCTATATGTTGTTAGCGACGCGTAATGACTGGCATTTCAGCGGTCCGCAAGGTAACGAGTCCATTCGAGTGGAAGGTCGATTTAGTGTTAATAATCCGCGTGTCATTCGCAATGCAGTATTGGCAGGCCAGGGTATCGCGGTTACCCCTATATGGTTAATAGAAGATTGCATAAAATCAGGTGAGGTGACGGTTATTCTCGACGAATATATTCCAACGCCTTTAGAGATACATGCGCTTTATCCTGCACGACGCTTTGTCCCGGCAAAGGTACGGAGCTTTATCGACTATCTTCAAGAAATATTCAAAACAAATTAAATAACCGTTACCTCACTCCCCCAGTTCTTGTTTAACATTTATTCTCGAATCGCATAACTGATATGCATAGTGAGTGTATTTCACTCGCAACCGGTACTCGCTATTCTGTATTTCAACAGTAACGAGCGAGCGAGTGGTGAAGTGATGAATCAGGATGACACAACGAACGAAGTAGTAACGCAACAACAGGTTGATCAAAATGAGATACGTACTCATCAGTTTTTAATTGCGACAGGATTATTGACTGGTTTCATTTTCGATCATTGGGAGTGGGTTGCCGCGCAAGCCGTGGTATTTTTAATTTCTGTTATCGCGCCAAGCCTTGGGCCCTATATGTTGGTCTATAAAGGTCTGGTAAAACCACTTGGTATTTTAAAACCTGATATCAGGGTCGATGTCCCGCAGGCGCATCGTTTTGCGATGAGTATTGGATTGTTAGTGACAGGCGGGGCAAGTTATTTGCTCTATAGTGGCAATGTCATGTTGGGCTGGGCGTTAGTATGGTTAGTCATCGTTCTTGGATTGATCGCAGGTTGGTGTGCCGGATGTTTTAGCTATTATATGCTTAATCGCTTAGGTCTGGGTGGATTTTTCAAGTATCGATCCATCGCTGGTATATTTCCTGGCGTACGGCCAGGAAAATAACTAGACCTGAATTTTTGAAAAATTGAAGTGATTAAATAGATGCTGGAACGAATATTCATTGCGATAGTGGTTTTTAGTATTTTATTTCTCTTGTTTAAATATTTTCGTCGCCGTCAGCTTCGTAGCGTACAACGTGAAGCCGCTAAGATAACAACACAAACTGAAAGCCAGCTACTTTACTTCTCGTCGACATTTTGTACGCAGTGTGTGGGTCAGGCGCGAATATTAGGCGAGATTTTTGAAGATAAAGCGTTTAAGGATATCAAATTAAAAAAATACGCTATTGAAAGTGATGCGAAGCTTGCAGAGCAATGGGGTGTTAAAACTCTGCCGACCACGATCCTGTTATCTGGTTTTGCTGAGATCAAGCATGTTAATAATGGTCTGATATCGACAACTACATTGTTATCTCAATTGAATGAACTAGTAAATGAAAAATAGAGGTGGATTATGAGTTTTGAGAAAGATAAAAAAGGCGCATCGGTAAAATTTCCTCCACCAATAGTATTTATTTTATTTATGTTAATTGCCTATGTCATTCATTATATGGTAACGATCGAAGTTGGTAATATGTCATTGATACTTTACCTTGGGTCTTTTTTTGTAATGTTAGGTTTTGCCGTGCTACTGGTGGCCTCAATTTCATTTAAACGTCATCAGACCAGCATTAAACCCTGGAAACCAACCACACAGATTATATCGTCGGGTTTATTTTCATATTCACGTAATCCAATCTATTTGTCATTCTGTATTGTTACCATTGGGGTTGGATTAATATTAAATAGTCTTTGGGTAACGTTAAGTTTCATACCTTCGATAATTGTCATTTTTTATAACGTAATTCAGAAGGAAGAAAAATACCTGGAAAACAAGTTTGGACAAGACTATTTGCTATACAAAGAAAAAGTCAGGCGTTGGTTATAGTGATTTTAAGTTGAACGGGTTCGAATTTTCTGTACAAAGAATCAGGCTGATAACGGCGCATTAACGATATTATCAGTATTAAGGCCTTGCAGTGGGTTGCTACGTGGCCGCCCAAGAAAATGGCCTTGCGCAAAATCGATGCCGTATTCTTTTAATAAAATCAACGTTTCATGATTCTCAACAAATTCGGCGATCGTGGATTTACCGAGTGCATGCGCGACCTGATTCATCGATTGCACCATTGCTTGATCAACTTCGGCGTGGGCAAGGTTTTGGATAAATGAGCCATCGATCTTGAGCGAATCAACGGGCAAATGCTTTAGGTAAGTAAATGAGCAAAAGCCAGAACCGAAGTCATCTAAAGACATTTTACAACCCAGGTCTTTAAGACAGCCAATGAAGCCACGCGCAGCCTGTAGATTATTAATTGCGGTTGTTTCGGTGATCTCAAAGGTTATAGAAGCGGGATTTAAACCGGTTGTATTTAATATGCCTTTAATTAATTTGAGTAATTTAGGATCTTCAACGGCGCGACCCGATAAATTAATGGCAAACTGTGTTTGGAAATCATTAGAATGTAATTCGGCTAAGTGTTCCATTGCAGTACGTACTGCCCATTGATCAAGGCTATGGATTAAGCCAAAGCGCTCTGCGGCAGGGATAAATCCCCCCGGTTTGATCGACTGACCATCTTCAGTGGGTAATCGAAGTAACACCTCGTATCCATGGATCTCTTCGCAAGCAATGTTAATAATCGGTTGATACAGGAGTTTGAAGCGATCATTGTCGATTGCATCACGTACCCGTGTTACCCAGCCCATGTCTTCGGCCATCGCCGATTGTTCACTGTCCTGCTCGGTAAATTCATGTACACAGTTGCGGCCCTGTGATTTTGAAATATTACAGGCAAGATCGGCACGCGACAGTGCCTCTTCCGCCGATTCGGTTTCGCTATCAATCATTGATAACCCAATGCTGCAGGTGACGTTAATGGTTTTGCCACTGTCATTAAAACGATAATGTTCAAACATGGTGCGAATATTTTCCGCTACGGGTATGGCATGATCATGATCGATGTTATATAAAATAATTGTAAATTCATCGCCACCAAAGCGTGCCAACAGATCGCCATCACGAATATTTTTACGCAAAACTTCTGTGCATTCTTTCAATAGTCGATCACCCGCAGCATGACCAAGCGTATCGTTGACATATTTAAACTGATCCAGATCCAGGTACAATAGAGCGCACTCGGCGGCACTACGTGCAATGCGCGAGATAACACGTTCCAGCTCACTTTGGAAATAGCTGCGATTATGCAAGCCCGTTAAGTTATCGTGTTGAGTCTGGTAAGTCAGTTCTTTCTCGAAAAGCTTTTGCTCGGTGATATCGCGAGCGGTACCACTAATAGAGATCACTTCCCCGGCGTCATTTAATTTTGGACGGGCATTAAAACTAATATAGCGATGATTACCTTCTTTATCTAAATGTACGGTTTCATATTGAACCAAATCTTTACCGGCGAGCAGTTGTTCGAAGGCGGTATCATCACGCTCTTTAGATTCAGGTGCCTGTATTTGCGCAAAGCTTTGGCCGAGCATTTCGACTTGTCGATAACCATAGATCTCGGTCACCGCATTATTTAGATAAATCCAGCGTCCTTTAGTATCAATACTCCAGACCAGGTCGTGAGCCGTTTCGACCAGATTACGGTAACGAGATTCAGCCTCGAGTAATAATTTTTGCGCAGCCTGTTGCTC
>CAMYMO010000450.1 GCA_947259425.1 uncultured Ectothiorhodospiraceae bacterium
CGCGCAACAGGGTTGTGGTATTTTTAAAAAACTCCTTGATAGTCACGATTCGATCTTCAAGTTTGGAAGAAAAAACGTTTGCCGAGTGTTCAGCATTGCCTTTACCAGCAATTTTTTCCAATTGAACCAGGATCTCTGAAAAGGCCAATAAGCCAATAGCCACTGGAATCAACGACAACCCACCACCTAATTGATAAACATCAAAGGTGAGTCTGGGTAACGCAGTAACAGGTTCGGTACCAATTAAACCCAGCAAAATACCAAATGCCGCAGCAATCAATCCTCGTCCAATTGAACTCGTTCCAATACCTGCAATCACGGTCAATGCCAGTGAAATAAGCGCAAAAATTTCTGCCGGGCCCATATACAAAGCAACCTTGGCCAACGGCGCTGCAACCAGAATCAATACAATCGTCGAGAGGAAATCACCTGCCACCGAGCTATACAAAGCCATACGCAGGGCTTTTTCACCTTTGCCTTGTTGAGTCATTGGATAGCCATCCCAGGAGGTCGCGGCAGCCTCGGGTGTGCCGGGCGTTCGTAATAAGACCGCGGAGACAGCACCGCCATAAAATGCGCCTTTGTTTAGTCCAACTAGAAAACCAATCGCCGTAAGTGGCGTCATGTAATAAGTAATGGGAATAAACAAGGCAATGGCCATTGGGCCATTGATACCTGGAATGGCGCCAACTACGACACCAATCGTTACGCCAAGAAGGAGAAACATAAGGCTGGCAGGTGTAACCGAATCCAGCAGTCCTGCAATTATCATTTCCATGGTATTTTAACTATCGCCTGTTTGTTTTTATTATTCGAAAAGCTGTGGTCCTGGTACCGGAACACCAAAACCATAACGCATAATGACATACAACACGGCCGTTAAGATAACGGCAAGAATAAGTGACTGAACCCAACGCCGACTACCAATCAAGTATTGTAAAAGCATCAAGAAGGCAAATGCTGCAATAAGATAACCAACATACTCGATTGCGATAACCAGAAGGATGCTTGGAAACATCACAGTAAGCAGGTAACGTACGTTGACCCTGCCTACTTGTGTGAAACCACCACCATCTTCCAAATCTTCAGGAAACTCGCTCTCACTGACAGGGAGTGGCTTTTTTAAATAGTGTGCGATCAGGATAAAAACCAGTGACAAGCAGGCCATAAACAACATAATGCCAACAGCCACGTTTGGTACTAAATAAGAAGCAGCACCATAACCTGGATAGGCCGGCGTGTAATTAGGTATACCCCAAACAAGCATCAAGATACAAAAACCGATGACTACCAGATAAGCAATCGAGTCTCTTTTTATTCTTGTCACAACACTTTCCTCTGACCCTGTCTTACATCATAAAATCAAATAAAATCGCCAGACGATCTCTGATCGTCTGGCGATTTAATTACAACTTTATTGTTATTTCATTTTTGCTAGCTTGCCAAATGCTACATACAAGTCTTTTGCAGTTTTATCTGCCGTCTTTTCACCCCATGTAACCGGACGCATTTTCAGGTTCGCGGTAATGAATGTTTGTGTTTCTTTATCGTTAGAAAGTTTGTTTGCAGCGGCTAACAGTTTGGCTTTCGCCTTGGCATCAATTCCTTTAGGTGCTACCAGAGCAACAATCATTTCAATTTGTTCGTCATACCCTTGCTCTTTCAGTGTCGGAACATCAGGGATCGGTGGTAAACGGTTACCTAAAGCAGCAGCAATCAATTTAATGGTGCCGGCTTCTACATGCTTATATAAAATAGCGCCGACATAGCCAACATCGACATGATCGCCAGTCACCGCCTGGATAACAGATGGACCACCCTTAGAAGGAAGTAAGGCTAATTCTACGCCTTCTTTTTTAGCCATGCGTACTATCGCATCCTTGTCATCCGCACCGTGGAACATCGCACGCATTTTGCCGCCATTCTTCTCTTTGGCCCAGGCAAAGGCTTCTTTCAATGTACTATACGGTTTATCACTTTTGGCAATGAAACCACTGGAATTTAACGCCACCAGAGTCAAGTAATCAAAATCTTCGGGTTTATACTGCATCTTCGCGTGATGGGGCGCATAGGTATAGGCCGTCAATGAAGTCACACCGATAGTATACCCATCCGCTTTGGCTCGGCTGAGAGATGTCGCCATCACAGTACCATGTGAACCTGTCACATTCTTCACATTGATAGGCTGCCCCAGAATTTTACTCATTCGCTGGGCCAGGCCACGAGTCAAGCGGTCAATCTGGGCACCCGGTTGGGTCATGGTCATGAATGTAATCGGACGGGTCGGATAGTCTCCCGCATAAGTACTGGAAACCATCGCGGCCATCATTATGCCGAGTCCAAGTTTTAATAATTTTCTCATCATCACTTCTCCTTGTTTTTAGATATTAGTTTTTAGATATATTGTTTAATCCGATTCTTTAAAATATAAGGAACGGCTTTTAATCGTCTTACAAATTACAATATGGCCGAACATAGGCCAGCCTGTTATCGTACATAAGAAACCAGTCTGGTTAAACATTAAGTTCCAGACCTTTAAAAACAAATGACTTACAACCATAAAAATAATACCGGCTATAGATGATCATATTTTCATCCCAGGCATTATTCATTAGCGTATGACCGCCCCCCATTCACGTCTATAAATCATCACAAAACTTTTAAAAACAGCAAGTTAAGATATATTTAATTGACTATTTTCTTAACTAGACTTTGTGATTTGAACTGGTATTCTAAACACCTAGAAGGAATAGTCTGTCGCATAGACGACAGTTATAAAAATAGTTGTGTAAACACAATAACAATAAAATAATTTACTAATATACGGTGAGGGAATCATGCATACCGAGCAATGTCGGCCATATAGTTTCGTCAATCTATTACAGACGAACGAATTTCAGCGCGTCGAATCCATATCTTATGAATACCACTTTAAAAAAGGTGACTACATTTTTACCGCCGATCAAAGTGATCATTCTGTTTATATTATGCTTACCGGATGTACAAAAATTTCACGCATATCACAGCTAGGTAATGAACTGATTCAATGGTTCTGTATGCCGGGTGATATCTTTGGTATATCAGGTGAAAATAATTTATCGAATAAAGTATACGCACAGGCAATCACCGACTGTTTAATATTGAAAATAAAAAAGGTGGACTTTAATCAACTCATGTTGGAAGCACCGCGAGTCGGCCTGTTGGTCATCGATCAATTATCATCACGCATACATGCTTTAGGTGACATGGTTTTATATATGGCCAGTGATAACGCCAATATTCGTTTTGTAAAACTAATGATGTACTTAAGTGAAAACTACGGACAGACTGATGAACAGGGAATTTATATCGATATCCCGACCACTCATCAGGATATTGCCGACATGATTGGTGCTTGCCGGCAAACGGTTTCAGGGATAATCAGTGAATTTAAACGCGAAGGTATCTTAGACATTAATCGCAATGGTATGCACCTCCACAAACCTGAGCAATTAACAAAGCGACTTACACATTAAAGCGAAAGTGCATGACGTCGCCGTCCTGAACAATATATTCTTTACCTTCAAGGCGTAACTTACCGGCTTCTTTGGCACCACTCTCGCCCTGGTACTGAATAAAGTCATCGTAACTGGTGACCTCTGCACGAATAAAACCCTTTTCAAAATCGGTATGAATAACGCCGGCGGCCTGTGGTGCGGTTGCGCCAATCTTTACCGTCCAGCCGCGTACTTCTTTTTCGCCCGCAGTAAAATAAGTCTGCAAGCCTAATAAAGCATGGCCTGCCCGGATAACGCGATTCAAGCCAGGCTCATCAAGTCCCATTTCATCGAGAAATTCTTTTTTCTCATCATCATCCAACTCAACCATCTCAGCTTCGATGGCCGCACAGACCGGAACAACCGGGGCTTTTTCCTGTTCAGCAAATTTTCTCACTGCATCCAGTTGAGGATTGTTTTCAAAGCCATCTTCGGCCACGTTGGCAATGTACATCGTTGGTTTGATGGTCAGTAGAAATAAATCTCGAATTAATATTTTATCTTCTTTGTCTAAATCCAGAGAACGTACCGGAAGACCATCATCAAGATGCGCTTTGACTTTTTCCAGTACGACCATTTTTGCCTTGGCGTCTTTATCGCCTGACTTGGCAACCTTGCTGGTACGCTGCATATTTTTTTCGACTGATTCCATATCGGCTAAAGCTAATTCCGTATTAATGATCTCGATATCACTGAGCGGATCGATCTTACCCGCAACATGCACGATGTCATCATCTTCAAAACAACGAACCACATGCGCGATGGCATCGGTCTCACGAATATTGGCAAGAAACTGGTTGCCAAGACCTTCACCCTTGGAAGCCCCTTCGACTAACCCGGCAATATCGACAAACTCCATGGTGGTTGGCAATACGCGTTGTGGGTTAACGATTTGTGCTAACTTATCCAGGCGCGGATCAGGAATGGGAACGATACCGACATTGGGTTCAATGGTACAAAACGGATAGTTCTCCGCCTGTATCTCGGCCTTGGTCAGTGCATTAAATAAGGTTGATTTACCTACATTAGGTAAGCCAACAATGCCGCATTTAAATCCCATATTTATCTCCTGCTAAAAACACAACTCTTACTTAGTGTGTAATGTCTGCATTGCCTTGTTGGTTTCACCATGTACGATTTGGTCGAGTACATTAATGGCCTGATCGATCACATTCTCAATCGCGATTTGATCGTCCTGTGAGGCTTTCTTTAACACATGTCCGGTCACCTTGTCTTTGTTACCAGGATGACCAATACCTAAACGAATTCGTTGAAAGCTATTACCACCACAGCGACTGATAATATCGCGTAAGCCATTGTGTCCACCGTGACCGCCACCCTGCTTTAGCTTGAGTGTGCCAACCGGTAAATCAAGATCATCATGTACAACCAGGATATTCTCGAGTTTGATTTTATAAAACTGCATAAGCGCCAATACTGCCTGGCCGCTTAAGTTCATGAAGGTATCGGGTTTGAGCAACCACACCTGTTGAGCTTTGATGGTCGAACGGGCGACATCACCCTGGAATTTTTTTTCTGGTTTGAAGTGGCCGCCAAACTTTCTAACCACTTCATCGACAAACCAAAAGCCGGCGTTGTGGCGCGTATTGGCATATTCATTTCCAGGGTTTCCCAACCCCACAATCATGTCAACATGCGCGGACAAAACCGGCTCCGGTATCGATAGTTAAAACAGACTTAGTCAGAAGATTCTGCGTCGCCTTCAGCCGCTTCACCTTCGGCTGCAGGTGCACCAGCTTCGCCTTCTTCAGTTTCTTCTTTCGCCGCACGAGGAATATGAACGCTGGCAACCGCCTGGTCATGACTTTCACCGTGCGTCAATTCAACGATCTCAACACCTTCCGGCAATTTCAAGTCCGTTAAGTGATAGATCGAATTTAGATCCAGTTCACCCAAATCGGCTTCGATATATTCAGGTAAGTTAGCCGGTAAACACTGCACTTCAACTTCCGAAATGCTGTGAGAGATCAATCCGCCTTCACGTACACCAGGTGATTGTTCTTCATTAATAAAGTGAATCGGCACGTTAACGCGAATGGTTTCTGTTGCGCTGATGCGCTGTAGATCCATATGCATAATGATTGGGCGACTGGGGTGACGTTGCAGATCTTTTACAATCGCACTTTCATCCTTACCCTCTAACTTAACACTCAGAATATGCGAGAAAAAGGCTTCGTTTTCGATCTGATGCGCAAGTTCGTTGTGCTCTAAGGTAATCGGGGTGGGTTCTTTACCCGAACCATAAATAATTGCTGGAACTTTTCCGGCATGACGTAGGCGGCGGCTCGCACCCTTCCCCATATCAGCCCGGAGTTCAGCATTTAGTACAAATTCAGCAGACATAATACTTTCTCCAAAATGTGCAAACAGTCGTTTGCGTTAAATTAATAAGCCGAGGCTTAGTTACACACCTTCGCGACCAAAAGTGTGCTTTCGTTACTAGTAAAACCAACTACTAATAACATCTGTCATGACTCTATATATATGAAGCCATGACAGATGTTAATCGATATACAGCGAACTCACCGACTCTTCATTGCTAATCCGACGAATCGTCTCAGCCAATAACTCTGCGATGCTCAGTTGTCGAATTCTTCCACAAGCCTTCGCTTCTTCACTTAATGGAATGGTATCCATTACCACTAACTCATCCAGAACCGAGTTCGAAATATTCTCAACCGCCGGTCCCGATAAAACCGGGTGTGTACAATAAGCGACAACCTTCGCCGCACCATTGTCTTTCAACGCGTCGGCCGCACGACATAAGGTTCCGGCTGTATCCACTAAATCGTCGATCAGGATGCAGCTGCGGCCTTCAACATCACCAATGATGTTCATCACCTTGGCAACATTCGCCTTTGGACGACGTTTGTCGATGATGGCTAAGTCCGCATCATCCAGTCGCTTGGCTAACGCTCGTGCCCGAACCACACCGCCGACATCCGGTGACACCACCATCAGGTTCGGATATTTTTGTCGCCACACATCACCCAACAACACGGGTGAGGCATAAACATTATCCA
>CAMYMO010000451.1 GCA_947259425.1 uncultured Ectothiorhodospiraceae bacterium
GCCCCATTCCAATGATGTAGTGGCATGGTCCATTTCTTTGACGCCGCTTGAATCGCTAAATAAACCACCTTGAGCGCCGAATTATCATGGGGAAAGATTTTCCGGTTCTTAATCGCTTTACGGATCACACTGTTGAGTGATTCGATCGCGTTGGTGGTATAAATTATTTTACGAATTTCTTCGGGGTAATCAAATAACGCGATCAAGTTTGGCCAGTGTTCATGCCATGATTTTGAAATAGCTCCGTATTTCTTATCCCAGACCTTACCGAAATTTTCCAGTTCTCGTTCGGCTTCATCGACCGTGGGCGATGAATATATCTTCTTAAGATCGGTGGCCACCTGTTTTTTGTCTTTCCAGGATACAAAGCGCAGTGAATTACGGACCATGTGCACGATGCACAGTTGTATCTTTGTATCGGGATAGACGGTATTGATCGCCTCTGGAAAGCCCTTAAGACCATCCACACAGGCGATAAAGATGTCTTTGAGTCCTCGGTTTTGTAGTTCGGTTAAAATCGATAACCAGAATTTCGCCCCTTCGTTCTCAGACAACCACATGCCTAATAATTCTTTGTGGCCTTCCAGATTGATACCCAGCGCTAAATAGATGGCTTTGTTGATCACTCGTTTATCTTGACGGATTTTGACCACCAGACAATCCAGGTACACGATCGGGTAGACTTCATCCAACGGACGGGCCTGCCATTGCAAGACTTTTTCTAAAATCGATTCGGTGACTTTCGAGATCAGCGTCGCGGAAACATCTGCACCGTACATCTCTTTAAAGAACGCAACAATATCGCGCGTCGTCAACCCTTTGGCATACAAAGCGAATATCTGATCATCAAACTCCGTCAGTCGGGTTTGACCTTTGCGGACAATTTGAGGCTCGAATGAACCATTGCGATCACGGGGGACGTCAATATCCACTTCACCATGATCGCCTTTAAGCGTTTTACCGCTATAACCATTACGGCTATTGCCCGTATGATGGCCGTCTGTGTCGTGTTTGGCATAACCCAGATGGGCCTCCATCTCCGCACCGAGTGCGGCTTCAACGGTCATTTTTCTAAGTTGCCGACTAAAGTCACTTAAGTCTTTTTCGGTTTTGATATTCTTCGCCAGACCTTCGGCTAACGCTCTCATTTCTTTTTCGTCCATAACGGTACTCATCCTTTATTCTCCTATACATTAGAGTAATAATTAATGAGCAGTTACACAATTTAATTTACAGGGTCTCAAATTCGCTCCCTTCGGTCGCCGGACGCTCCTTACGTCGCGCCGTTTAGCTTGGCGTTAGATTACTTAAAGATGAGACAGTACTACACGATAAAGCGATTTAGATTATTTAAGGCACCAGTGTCTGTTCATTGGTCCGCTTTACTTGTTATTGGGATAATACTGGTAACTGGATATAAAGAATTAATTCATGCAATTATTGCTGCTACTTCATATTTTACTATCTTATTAGTCCATGAATATGGACATGGTTTCGTTGCAAATAAGCTAGGATATAAAGTATTCGAAACAAGAATCGCTTTTTTTCATGGCATGTGCGTTTTTGAAGAACCATACAGTGAAGAGCATCATATAAAAATTGCATGGGCAGGTTCTTTAGCTCAACTACTTGTCGCTATCCCATTAATCGCTCTTTCACAAGTTAAAGCAGTTTCAGATATTTCATATTTAGGGCCTGTCTACGCATTTCTAGGCTATATTAGTGTTTTTGTTGCATTGGTTAATTTGGCACCATCACAAGGATTAGATGGGCATATAGCGTGGCGAATTATTCCACTAACGTACAAGAAGTGGCGTAGCAAACCTAAGAAAAAGAAGAAAAATTATAAAATTGTTAAGTAATCTAACAAATCGTTCAAGTGCGTGGACGCTCTACAGCTTCGCTGTTGGGGCGCTGAACTATCACCACTTTGATGGACAGTCTATGACGAAAACATCAAAGAGGTTCGAGAATGGGACACACTAAGAAACGGAACTACGATCGCTACACCCTTGCTTTTAAACAACAAGCCGTTAGGTTGGCGGATCACCCCAACGTTATGGCGACCGACATTGCTGAGACATTAGGGATCCATGTCGTCATGTTATATCGATGGCGGATGGAAATGAAAAACGGAACGCTTAAAGAAAACAAACATATGAAAAAACAAACCTCACCTCCGAAGAAGAAAACAAAGAAACGCACCGATCCGGTCAAGGCCAAAGAAGATGAATTAATTAAGGCCCAACGTAAAATTAAAGCGCTGGAAAAATCTTTAGCCAATACGCAAGAGGAGCTCGACATCCTAAAAAAAGCGCAACGGTTCTTCGAGACAATAAAAAGATGATCTTTGCTTTTATCGAGAAGAACCGAGCCCAATATAGCGTGAAACGTTTGTGTCACCTCTTTTGTGTTTCGCGTAGTGGTTTTTATGCCTGGCGTACGCGTCCGATGAGCTTGCATAAGCAGCATGACGAGGTATTAAAAACGGCAATGAAGGAGCTGCATCAAGGTTATCGTCGAGCCTACGGCGCCGCACGATTACATCAGGCATTACGCCAAAGTGGCTTTATATGCAGTAAACGACGCATTAATCGACTCATGCAGGAACTGAAAATCAAGGCCTCAACGACCGGTTTATATGCTTGGCGCCCTGGCCAACATGAGTTTTATTCGTCGGCCGGTAACCAGCTTGCCAAAGAAGAAAAGCCAACGGCCGCCGGTCAACAATGGGTCGGGGACTTTACTTACATTAAAACCCGCCAAGGCTGGTTTTATCATGCCATCGTACTTGATTTATTTACCCGCCGTGTCGTTGGTTGGGCGTTTAATCGAAAACGAAATAGCAATCTAACCAAGAGCGCACTGCATATGGCATTGCATCGATATCCCCCGAAACCGAATTGCATCTTCCATTCGGATCAGGGCATTGAATATGCTGCGCATGCTTATCGCGAATTGGTGGAAGAATCAGGATTAATACGAAGCATGAGCCGTAAAGGCAACCCACTGGATAATGCCTATGCGGAATCGTTCTTTCACACGATGAAAGCGGAACTGATACACCACAAGCTCTTTGAAAATGACATTGAGGCGGTGGCACATATTATTGAGTTTACTGAATTTTACAATCGGGAACGTTTACACTCCGGTCTCGACTACCAATCACCCGAAAACTATGAAAAACTATGTGCTTAATGGTGTCCACAAAAGTGGTGATAGATCACGCCACTTGGTTTAGACGTTGAGGCTGTAGAAAAAGTCAAAAAACACTTCAATATATTGATATAATGGCTTAACACCGCAAGGAGTTGTGTCGATGCCTAAATTCATCCCGTATGATCCTAGCCAAAGCAAGATGGTGGTTGTTAACTACGCCGATCAATTACAACCCGGTACCTTTGAGCACGCGATCCACTTTCTCATTGAACAAAAACTCGATTTATCGATCTTTCATCCCTCGTTTAACAATGATGAGATGGGCCGACCGGCGTACGATCCGGCGATCTTGTTAAAGATTATTCTGTTCGCCTACTCAAAGGGTATTACCTCCAGCCGAGAAATTCAGTGGAGTTGCGAAACCAACATCATTTTCAAAGCGCTGTCGTGCGATACGGTCCCGCACTTCACGACCATTGCGAATTTTGTCAGTGGTTATAGCGATGAAATCGAAATGCTATTTGAACAAGTGTTACTGGTTTGTGATGAGCAAGGTTTATTGGGCAAGGAATTGTTTGCCTTAGACGGCTGTAAGATGTCGTCGAATGCGGCGAAGGAATGGTCGGGTACGCACAAAGAATTAGAGCAAAAACGCGATAAAATTCAGCGCCAGATCCAACATCATATTACCGAACACAAACAACTCGATAAAAACGAGTCACGTGACGATGAACGACGACAGCGTAGTGAGCAAGCGATCGAGACCTTAACGAAAGCCCATGAAAAAATTGATACGTTTTTAAAGCAAGCCAGCCCAAGGATGGGCCAAGGCCGAATAAAAAAGGAAGTAAAGAGTAATATCACCGATAACGAATCGGCGAAGATGACGACCAGCAAAGGCACGATTCAAGGTTACAACGGTATCGCCACGGTTGATAAAAAACATCAAATCATTGTCGACGCCCAAGCCTTCGGCGAAGGCCAGGAACATCATACCTTACAGCCTGTATTAAATAGTGTCCGCGAACGCTTTCACCGACTCGACATCAAGCTTGATGATCCCATCGTCACCGCCGATACCGGTTACGCCAACGAGGCGAACATGAAATATCTGCATGAAAACCACATCAATGGTTACATACCTGATAATAAATTTAGGCAACGTGATCCGAAATTCGCTGAGCAACAAACGAACCACCCACAACGTAAACCGATCACGGGTAAAAAGAAAACCACCTCGAACGTCATCGCGGCTAGTGAGTTTAACTTTGATCCGGTGAATAAAACCTGCGTTTGTCCCGCGGGCGAAGCGATGTGGTTACTTCGAGAAGGAAAAGACAAACACGGTCATGACTACGTTTTCTTTGAAGGTCGTCTGACAAAATGTCGGACCTGTAATTTAAAACATCGGTGCATGCGCAATCCAGACTCCGCCAATCATCGAAAAGGCCATGGTCGGCAAGTGTCATTTTTGATTAAGCACAACCAGCGCGCCCCGAACTATACCGACTGGATGAAACATCGCGTCGACTCGGACAAAGGGAAACTTATCTATAGTCATCGAATGTCGGTGGTCGAACCGGTATTTGGTAATATTGGTACAAATAAACGCTTAAACCGATTTAGTTTGCGAGGGAAACGAAAAGTCCAGGGGCAATGGCAACTGTATTGCTTGATTCATAACATAGAAAAACTTAAGAATGTTGGTCAATGGGCCACATGATGTACGCGGAAGGCTTGAAAAATAGAGTTTATCCGGGCAGAGTAGATGAATCTTAAATTTAAAAATTGGTATGTAGAATACGCGTTTGATAAGCCGGTTTTTCTACAGCCTCGTTAGGCGCCAATGGAATTGAATAGTGAAACTTTTTAGTAAATATTATCTTGTTATAGTTTTAATCTTTACACCAACTTTGCTTCATGCCGAATGTGAAGAGTTCAAATGTGTCTCGGTCAAAATTAAAACATTCCTGTTTGGTAAGACAGGAGCAGTAATACAAACAAATGGTACAGAATCTAAGCTTGCATGTGATGCAAGTCATGATTATATAATAATTTCTTTTAATGATTCATCGTATAAATCATTAGAGAATTTAGCTAAACAGGCATTCAACAAAGACCAAGTAGTTGACATATTTCTTAAAAAGGACGGAAAACAATGCGAAATAGAGTCAATTACAATACATTCGTAGGAATAACTCGCCTAACAAGGCGGCCCAGTGTGGACGCCAAAACCGCTGCGCGGTTTTCTGGCGCCACTGGCCTTAGACGTTATGTGTGTAAAGAATGAATAAAAGTGAAGCACAAAAGTTAGTAGAAGAAGTCCTTGCAAAAGAGACTGCGAAAAATAATTCCTTAGAGTGCGTTGTTCTAGTGAACGAAACAATTGAAAAAGAATGGGGCTGGGTCTTTTTCTATCAGAATAAAAAATACCTAGAAACCGGTGATTTTAGAGATATGTTAGGTGGTAATGCGCCGTATATTGTTAATCGTACTACGGGAAATATTATTGAAACTGGTACAGCGCAATCAATTAAAGAATATATTAGTGAATATGAACAAACTTTATAAAAATACACATAACAAGACGCTCCATTTGACGGCTTACCGCGGCTTTCGCCGCGCTAGAGCCGCCAATGAGCTTAAACGTTAGGCGCATAAGCACCATGAGTGATGATCTATTAACAGCAGATTCAAGATATATCGCTGAGCCGATGGTAAATATGCTTTTGGAGCATGGGCCGCACGCCGCATTTGAATGGTTAACTGCGTTATTAGAGAAACAATCACAAACTCTCAGGTCATCAAATTCCCATCTTGTAGCGTATACCGGTGTTCCTGAGGCGCTAAACTGGCTAGAAAACAATGTAAATACTCCGGTAAGCACCCATTGGGGTGAGGCAGCTGCACTCTTAGGCATATCATGGCAACAAATAAAAGGCTGGTTAGAGTCAAGCCGTCATAAGCAACTGATGGCATTAGATGCAATTTATGCTTGTAGGCCTCCAGCGCCAAACATGTCTCCACTAGCACAGATAGCTGCACCTGTCCTTACAGACGCTCCAACAAAAGAAGAATTTGAATCAGTACTTAATTCAATTGTTGAGAATGGTGGCACCGCAAGAATCCGTCAAACTGTTGAGAGAATAATAGCGAATCTAGCAGGTATACTTACACAACGCGAGAGAGGAGTTTCTGTTTCCGATCTTCCTAAGCTTTTTATTTATCCAGAGAAGTTCCCAAATGCGGAAACTATTCTAAACCAACATGAAACCGTTATAACAAGCATGAGGGAGTCACTTCAGGAAATCGTTAATAATGGAAGGGATTGATATAGCGCCTAACAAGGCGTTCAAAAATGGACGCCGCATAAAGCGC
>CAMYMO010000452.1 GCA_947259425.1 uncultured Ectothiorhodospiraceae bacterium
TATCGAGCCCCGGTCTATGGCGGTAGCGTGCCGCAAATAAGGAGCCTGTAAAATGGTCTGTGCTATATTCCACTCTAACAAGTCGCTCAAAACGCAGCCTTCGGCTGCTGGGACGCCGCAAAGCGGCGCCCTTTAGCTCAACCGTTAGGCTAATAAGAATAAAGAAATGAATTTGACTCCATTATCAGACAAAATTACAGCATTAGTATCTACAAGTACTCCTAGTCTTGTAAATGAATTTGAAAAGAATTTTATTAATTCTCAACTAGGCCTAGTGATGCATAACCGACCTGTAGGCGGCCCGGGAGAAAAAATAATAATTGATGGTAGTGGTAAAACTACTATATCCCTCGTAAGTGACCCAGAGGGAAACCCAATGATTAAAGCATGTGCTGACCCTGATCAGTTTGAGAAAAAATATAATGAAGGCATTAACTCATTAATGTCTGGACGTGAAATACTTGAAATGCTAATAAATATGCCTGAAGTTGAAGGGGTTTTAGTCTGTAGCGCATCTTCGTTCAATTCATTTCCAATTTATCGTAGTAGAGCAAATATTCTATTAGAAGAAAAACATGTAAGTGAAAATAAATGGTGGAAATTCTGGTGAGAAAAAAGCCTAACAAATCGTTAAAGCCGTGCGTGCAAAAAGCATGCACGCACTCGGACCAAGCGAACAGCGCGCTTGGCCGCTTAACTCAGCGTTGAGCCTGTAGAAAAACCACATAATCTCAAATTGCAATAAAATAAAGTTGATCTAAAACAATAACTTATTGGTACACAAAAATGAAATTTCTAGTTATTCTACAGCCTCGTTATGTGCTTTAAAATGAAGAAAAAGAGAATCTACATTCCATTTATATTAGTTGTGCTATACATAGTTGGGTTTTTCTTTATGGCGCCTATAAGCATTCTTGCAACAGAAGCACAGTCGAGTATTTTAAGTAGGACTAGCCATAGAATTAATTATATTTTTTACGTGTCATGGCTGCAAAACCTTGATAAAGATAATTTTATCCGAGTTATTTACGCAGAAAACAATATATTTTGGTGCAATAAAATAGATTCATGTACAGTGGAAAATAAAGATGCACATAACAAGACGCTCCATTTGACGGCTTACCGCGGCTTTCGCCGCGCTAGAGCCGCCAATGAGCTTAAACGTTATGTGTAAATCACTTTCAATTCAGGAAGGGTCACGAGTGTGACAGATCAAGAGTCACCGAAATTAAGCGGCGATGATAACGAGGTCGCTCTCACAAATGCGAAACTTCAGCTGGAACGAGCCCGGTATCGTGCTGATCTCGTGAAGTGGGTCATTATTGCAATCGGAGCTGTAATATCATTTGCGGTAATCGACTACGGAAAGCTTCGAATTGAAGAGTTTCGTGCCACCGCAGAGAATCAAAGAGAACTCCTCAACGCATATTTGAGAGCTACGGAATCACCTACGCCTGATATTTGGAAACGGAAGCTACATCTGATCATCAACTCTTCAAATGACACTCAGACCAAAGCCTGGGCGCAACGAGAACTCGAATACATCGATAGCTTCGCCGCGCTTGACGCGCTTTATCGCGAGACATTGAAAGTTGCATCTCAACTGGTTGAACCAAATCGCATCGGAGAACCTGATCGCATCCAGGCACGTGCGAGGTACAACCAACTCTATTGGGCAGACTTACCTTACGCTGGTGAAAGCCAGCAAGTGATTTCAGCGATGATTAACTTTCGCGCCCAGCTGATCGAGGCGGAAAAAGATCCTGCAGCAACTAAAGAGTGGGCGAAACTTAACCGCCGTTTGATAGAGCTGTCGAAAGCTCTCCGGGACTCAACGCCTAACAAATCGCATGAGAACGACGTGAACCGCTGACGCGCTTCACGCGTCTGAGCTCAACCGTTAACTGTAAAACAAATATGCACTCAGTAGCTGCACTAATTGCAAAAAGGGAGATAACAAGAGAGATAGCAGACCGATTTGTCATGGCTAAGTCAATCGATCTCCCTCAAAACATGGGATTGGTTCCACTAACAGATGAGTTAAATGACGAGTTAGTTGATAAGCCGAATACACCTTATAAAGAATTCGAGTTTTTAAATGAGTCCGTTATTGAAGTCTTGTTGGATGTGTCATCATTAGGCAAAGTGGGTTTTATCGAAACTGAATATTTTGGAGGAGAAGGAGTGCAATCCAGTATCGTATGTGAGAAAGGTAAAGTAATATATGGGCCACAAATTAGTAATAATGATAACTTAAATCCAATTAACGATGCATTAAAAATACTGGGCGTATATGTTTCAAAACAACAGGATGAATTTGATGAAATTGGCCTTGGTAGAAATCGGTCTACTGAAAAATGGTTTGAGCGTGGCTACAGTTAACAAGACGGCCCAGTTCGGTCGCGATAACCGCTGCACGGCTTTTTGGCGCCAGTGCGCTTAAACCTTATCTTTAAAACAGGGGATGTTATATATGAATAAATTAATTCTTAAGATGTTAGTCTTTGCTATTATTTTAAATATACCCAGCATTTGTCTTTCAATTGAAATTATCGAATATCATAATGAATATAAAGGACTAATTGTCACTAAGTCCACATTAAAAGATGCCGTTTCAATTTTGGGTAAACCAAATAAAATTGGTAAAATTAACAAAACAGCTAAATATCGTTTTAAAGGTGTTGATATTACGGTTTATAGTGATACAGGGTTAATTAATAGTATAATCATTTATGATCAACTTTATGTTGATAATAATGGTATCAGCGTTGGATCCGAATTTGATTTAGTTAAAAAATTATCGGACATCAAGATTATAGGTGAAACTATTTTTGACCAAAAAAATGGTATCGTATACTGGTTTAAGACGAACCTGGTCACAAAGATTGTTTTAGTTAGTAGGGCAAAAAAAATATAAGATGACAATCGGTTTCATGAAATTGCTACGGCTTTGCTCCAACAACCCCTGAACCACACGTTATTCAATAAAATGACCAGTAATAAATAATATCAATTAATTAAAGACTTACCTCAAACCAAGCCAGCGGGGAAGTTGGAATGGTTTGTTAAAATTACCGTTGGCATTATTGCTATTGGCTACTTTGTATATTTCATATTTGATAGAAATATCCCATCGGATGTTGTTGTGACACTAACTGTAATTACAGTCGTCATACTTTTTAGTCTTTTAATAATTATAAAGTTCAACCAAAACAAACCTTATAACTTTCTCAAAATTCAGGATAACATACTCTATATAAGCACTAAAAATTCAACTTTATGGCGTAAACCCATTCATGAAATTGTAGAAATCACCCTAGTTGAACCTAAAATAAAATGGAAATTAGTTTTAAAAAATAAATCACTGATCTTTAAAACACAAAATGACTCATACACCCTTGATTTACAGTATTCAAAATTTGATGGATATTCGCTTGATGATGTCGTAAAGGAATTGAAAGCAACCTGCAACTTAAAGGCATAACAAATTATTCAATCAAGCACGTGGACATTTAACGCGCTACTTCATTTAATCGTTTAGCGCCATATAAGAGAGACTACTTAGTGTCTACACGAAATCTTTTTATTACCTCTATTATTGCTGGTTTTTTATTTTGGACTGTATTTTCCTGGTTCAATGTTGAGCCTTGGGACTCACCCTATGGACTAATTACGGTTGGCTTGTTGGGCCTTTTGTTTGGATTTATCGGCAAAGCAAGCCCATGGCTATGGCCTTTAGGTATTTTTCTTGGCGAACTGCTTTTTGGCTTGGGCAGTTTTATCAAAAGTTTATTGTTTTATAGTGGTGGTGGCGCCAACATGTTTATACCATTGGGAATTATTTTTCTGATCCCGTTCAGCTTGCCGGCGTTTATCGGCTCTTTTATCAGTTTTGGGATAAGAAAAGCGACAATAAAACCGGGGTCAGAACACAATAAACGCTAATATTAGAGAAAACTGTGTTCTGACCCCGGTTTTCTAATAGGTTTGATAGGCATGGATGAAAATAAGATAAAAAATTATCAGGATACTTTAAATCTCATTCAAAATGTCGATCAGGATTTTCGTGTCTTTGGTTCTGATGTACATCAATATAGACTCAACCCAGTATTAACCGAAACGGAGATCGTGACATTTGAAAATAATAATAATATATCACTCCCTAAAGATTATCGCTTCTTTTTAAATAAGATGGGGAATGGCGGTGCCGGTCCCTTCTATGGTGTTCACACTCTCGAACAAGCATCGAACGAATGGCATGATTTAACAACCCCTTTCCCATTTATTGAGTCAGCAACGGACGAACAGGAAGCAAAATGGGGCTATTGGGATGATTCGCCTCTGCCTGGTGTTTTAGAAATTTGTCATGAAGGATGTGGTTATAATGTCTATCTTGTCGTCAACGGTGAAGCCCATGGAACGATTTGGACGCGCTATGAAAATTTTGAATACACGGGGTTATCTTTTACGAACTGGTATGAGCGCTGGCTTTCGGGTTTAAATGAGAAAGCCATACCGATTCTGGAGAACGAAAAAATCGTAGCTAAAATCAAGATCGGTATGTCAAAACAGAAAGTAATTGATACTATTGGTCATGATTTCGAATATTCCTGGATAGGTAATGTAAAGTTTCTTAAGTTTAAAAATTTAGTCACAAGATTCGAACTCGATAAAAATGAAATACTTACTCGAATTGTTAAACACGACATATCGATACGTTAATAAAACCGGGGTCAGAACACAATAAACGCTAATATTAGAGAAAACTGTGTTCTGACCCCGGTTTTTCGAACAATCAATTTACTACTGGACGATTCGTTATCTATGGCTGTCATTGTGGTTGCGACTATTGTGGCATCATTTCATGTAAGATCATAAGAACCGACGATAGCGTGATATGGCAGGATGTGCGCTTCGAAGATGATGATGAGGAAGCGGAGTATCCTGAATATCCTGGAAAAATGGAGCAACTGGTTTTTGATGTTAACCAATATGATCAAGCCATCCTTGCCTATCAAGAAAGCTTATCAGACTAGCTTTCAGCAAATAAGGGTCTCAACAACCATATTAAGCGTCGTTTAATGTCACTGAAAATTGGATTTGGTTATGAAACTTCATTGGGACGAAGAATTACATTTATCGGATTTTGTTCTACTCAATAACGCATGGATTGAAAAATATTTTCAATTAGAGGCGTTTGATCGCGAGCTGGCCAATGATCCCGCTCGTATCCTCCGCAATGGAGGACATATTTTAAGTGTAACCAAGAACGATTCGGTCGTTGGCGTTTGTGCGCTTTTTCAGGATTCAGATGATACTTATGAACTCGCCAGGATGGCCGTGTCTGAAACGGCCCAGGGCCAGGGCATCGGTAGCCTGCTCTTAACTGAGATAATCAATTTTTCTAACCAGAATAGAATTAAAAGGCTTTACCTGATCAGTAATACCCTGCTGGAACCCGCGATCAACCTGTATAAAAAGTTTGATTTTGAAACCATCTCCACCGGACCTCATCCTGTTTATAAACGCGGCAATATTGTCATGGAAAAAATTCTTGATCACTCTGCAAATCCGGGGCCAGAACACAATTAACATTAATATTAGACAAAACTGTGTTCTGACCCCAATTAATTTTGTCATGGAAAAGATTCTTGATCACGATGAATAAAAAGGCATTGCTGCTGGATATGAACAGCACCTTCATGTTTGGCGAGGATCGGTTTGGTGACCATGAAGATTTCTCGATTTATTATCGTAATATTGGCGGGCAACTCGAACGGGGTCAAATAAACACCATTATCCGTGATGTATATCACTATTTAGATCAACGCTATCCAGATGAGTTATATCGACACTCGTTTCCAACATTAGCCGACGCCATCGACGCTAGTGTAGATCAAAACCTGTCAGATGACGAACAACAACGCATTATCGATACCTTTTCGTTTCATGAACATGGCCATATCCCTAAACCGTACATTGATGCCTTATTCAAGCTAAGCAAGCAATATGTTTTATCAGTCGTTATTGATATATGGTCGCCCAAACAACGTTGGCTGAACACGTTTGAAGAATTAGGGATTAATCATTTATTTTCTGCAACTTCGTTTTCATCTGATCATGGCATGGTGAAACCCTCACCGAAACCGTTTGAATTAGTAGTAGAGTATCTCGATATTCCCAAAGCATCCTGTGTTGTTATTGGTGATTCAATCCGACGGGATCTGGGCGGCGCGTTGGCGGCAGGACTTGATTGCATCCTGGTCGGCGGCGCACACGACGAACGCGCAATGGCTCACTATCCCTCACTACTGGAATTATAAAACCGGGGTCATAAAACCGGGGGCAGACCACAGTTTTCTTAAAACCGGTAAAACCGGGGTCAGAACACAGTTAACGCTAATATTAGAGAAAACTGTGGTCTGACCCCGGTTTATGAATATTAGACAAAACTGTGTTCTGACCCCAATTAATCGATTACCTTCAGTTTAATTTCATCGGC
>CAMYMO010000453.1 GCA_947259425.1 uncultured Ectothiorhodospiraceae bacterium
CACCCTGCACCGCGTTTCGGGTCGCAGTTTGTGCCTTGAAACTGGCCTCGATTCGATCACCGACCTGATAATAACCCTTATCAACCCAGGCATAGACCTTGAACGGTTTATGACTGACGACCACACTGGTTGAGCCGGTAATGGTACGGCGCGAGGCATCGGTGACTTCCGCCTGGATTTCATAACGGTGATCCTTATCACCATAGAGCTGTTTGGCCATCGCGGTATCGATTTGAATGGTGAGTTCACCATTTTCCGGGATCGGTTGGGTTTGTTCGGCAACCAGTTCAGGCGCTGGTGTCGCTTGATGATACCAATGCGGAATCGGCGCAAAACAGCCCCATCGTTTCCAACCGGCGTACCAGGGATAATCATAGGCCGACCACCAGTAACCATTCCCATATAACCAGTCCCAACGCATGGCTGGGTACCAACGCGATGAATGCTCATAACGGTAGACTTTATAGGTTACAGTGGCCTTGCTAACCGGCTGACCATAATAATAGTTTGCCTTTAATTTAACCGGGACGTTCTCACCCAGTGCAACCGCCTGCTCACTCGCCTCCAGTTTGACTTCAAATTCGGGCTTTTTATATTCCTCAACTCGGAAGGTATTGTTACCACGCTGGTAAAAAGATGACAGCTCGACACGATACACACCGAGCGTGGCTTTCGCATCGAGTTTTAATTCCGTCTGATAACCTCCAAACTTATCCAGTTTGACAGACTCTTCAAAGATCTTTTCGCCTTTTGGATTAACGATACGTACTAATTCCGTTCTATCGGCATACTTTGAGGTAAACTCCTCACCGTAGCTTGGCATCCTGGCCCACAGTTTGTATTTGACGGTATGCCCTGGGCGATAGACCGGGCGATCCGTGATCACTAATACCTTTTTCTCAACATACGTCGGCGAATCATAGTGACGTGTCCAGATACGCTCAAATCCAAGATAAGCAAAACGGCCTTTATCATTCGTGGCGGTAACCAGCCATTGGTAATCACTGTCTTTTTGTTTGTGATCGACCATTACCGAACCGTTATCATCAGAGACCTGGCTAGCGAGTTTGATTTTTGTTTTATAAAACAGGTTGTTCAGTGGCTTGGGTATTTTAATATAATCGCGTTTATACCCAAAGAATTCGAGCCTGGCGCCTTCGATCGGCTTTCCAGTAGCGGCATCGGCAACATAGTAAAAGGTTTTGTCGCCCAGGTGCTTACGCAATAACACGGTATCATTCAGCCAAAGTACAATTCGACTGGTATTGCCGTTCACCAGTTTTGCCTTAACCAGATAAGCACCGGCAGATTGTTTCGGAATTGTAATTTTGCTGCGTTTGTCAAAATGGTCGCGATAGGCATCTAGATCCAATGACCACGAGTCCACCTCGTCCTGCAGGTAACGACTATCATTTTCTTCAACCAGACGATAACCGATGTTATTCACATCCATTTTGCGGTGGTTCATTTTTTGCGGATTACTTTCGATATAATCCTTAACATCACCTAATAAACGTTTGACGTTGATGCGATGCAACGATAATTCAACTTTATTGGCATTACGAAAACGGAACCATAATTCAGACGGTTTATCCGCCACCGCGGCCTGGGTCGTTTCAAATCGACCCCAATTGCCAGTAATGGCATCCAGCCTTTGCTTTGCATACGTATTTTTAGGGGAAAGTTTGAGCGACTGGCGCCAATAGTCGGCCGCCTTGGGATACTGCTGTCGATTTTCAAACAGGCTTGCCAGCATATGCAGCGCATTTGGTCGCTTATGAGACTGCGAATTCTCTGCCAACGATTTCCAGATCCGAATATAATTAAATTCGTCCGGCAATGAGAAACGTTTGATTCCGGTTGCCAATTTAGCCATCGTTTCATTCTCATTAAGCGTTCGCACGCTATAGCCAGAGTCTTTTTGCAGCGCGTTGTCCTGAGTATGACGAACATAGGGTTGTGGTGAACGCGCAAGGGTCTTCACTCCATACAGGTCATGATAAACATTCGCTCGCGTATAATTGACCGAATCAACCGAGCCTGCAGATGTCTCTGCCGCTTGTTGCATCAGCCATTGCCACCGCTCACCATCATTCTTTGCCGCGGTGAATGATTCGGGTAATGAAAAAAATAACGGGCTGCCATCTGCATTTGCCGGACTGCCGACCCGTTGTTGTTCCGCGTAATAGACATTATTGTCCTGATAGTCAGGCAATGAGTTTAAATCCGTCCGTAATGTTAATCGCCAGCCGGCCGGGATTGCATGGCGGATCATCGCATTGGCATAATCGGTATATAAACCCGCTAACTCAAACGGTTTGGCCCTGGACTCCGCCAGTTGGAATGCCTGTTGGTAGAGTTGCAAAGCACGCACCCGATCCCGTAACGCACTGTTTACATATCGACCACGACCGCGAAAATAACCACGCCGAAACTGACCTGAAACAATCGTACCGTTATTGTTAAGGGTGAGATAAACATTGGCTACCGCGCGTATTCCATACCAATTTCGCAACTGACGTTTAACGACACTTTCTAAAAACCGGTCGACTTTTTGAATTTGACCTAAACGATTTAAATTCTGTACCGCATAACGAATATCGCTGTGAATAACAAATCCCCGGGAATTTTTCGGGTCCAACGCCAGCTTTTTATAGATCTCATATGAATCCTTGTAATAGCCATTTTGCATCAACTTCAAGGCCTTATCGCGCTGAGTTTGTAACCCTTGCTGATAACCAGCGATAACGGGGCTAATCAGCAGGCAGCCGATCATTAATATTACAAGTTGCAGGGATTGCTTCAGGTCTGGCATCGGTCGTTACTCTTAGGCTAATGAATATTTTTGTTATCTCAATACTATTTGTAGCACACTCTTCTTATCAGTAATGTAAACAATGTGTAAATTAGACTGATTATTATCAACAACTTAGCGAGTTATTCTCTACAACTGCTTTCTGCATAAAAAAACCGCGTATACTCAAATGTACGCGGTTTTCAGGTACCTAAAGATCCGTTGTTAAAATAACGACAAATATTCTTTTACTTTGGAATGCCAATATGGGCTATTTACTTGTTCTGAAATCTTTTCCATCATCTCCAGGTCCCCTTCACCCGGATCGCTAAACAGCGCGCCCAATAATAAATCTTTTTCAAAATAGGGTTTATTAAAAGATTCTGATTCTTTCAGTTTGTTTATTACCGCTATAATCACATCGATGAAAAATGTAATATAAAATTCCTGAAACTCTTTCTCGCTAAATTCATCGAAGCTTACATCTTCAAGCTCCTCATCAAAAAAATCGTTACTTAATTTACGCATATCTTCGCTGACATCGTAAAGTAACTCATCGTGTAAACCCAGATACACCCATTCAGCAACATTTACATAATTATGTTTATCATAGTTTTCTTTTGGATTTTTAGTCGAAGGAAGGTTTTCAATGCTTTCTCGAGTAGAAATAGCAACCCCGACTCCATCGCAACCTGACATGCAATGTAACGTAAAGGCATAAATATGTTCATTATTGATATCGTCACTACTTAATTTATTCAAAAAATCGACACACGCCTCATACAGCGAGGTTATCAGGCTTGTTTTTTCTGTCGATACCATCATGATCTGAAATTACTTATCTAGCCCTACTTTTATAATTTATTGAATGCAGATGACATATGATCCTCAAGGTTAAAAAACAGGAACTCAGTGTTTAATGTATTTATTTTTATTAGCGAAAATTCGCCAAAAAATCGTTTAAATTATCGGCAAGGTGCAACAAATTAGGTTGCTCATCTTCGAATTCATGACACCAATAATATATATGTTCTTTGCTATCACCCTTGAGGGACATCAGAAAAATATCCCCCCCTCCTCTAGCAAAGGGTAAATACAGAGGGGAGATTCGCCCATCCAAAATATATTCTTGATAGTTATTCTCAAGCGACTTTGGTAAATCGTCTGTTATACCAAAAAACATTCCGAATTCGGCCTCGGGTATATCTGTGTCTTTAATATCTGATGAATGCTTCAACACTATACTAGAGGGTTCTATAAAAGCGCAGTTATACTTTAATAATATACCTCGATAATCATCTGGTAGCGTGAGGTTGTATTTTCTTTCAAACGCTACTAACTCTGATTTCGGTATTTCACCACATAAATTTTCTATCGTTAAATGATCTGTATTCATATGATCTCATCTTTACTCGGCACGTTCGTCGCCGACTCTACATAAATAAGTCAAATATCAGCTGTATTTAAAACCACTCTACCAGAGTGTTCAATAGCATATTAATATACTACTAATACCATGGTAAATAATGAGAAAGAAATTTATAATTAAAACGTTTAGTTATTCTTTCTAATAGCCTGTACATCTAACACAAGCTCTTCATTAGAATCCAGCAAACCGTAATTCCTGAAAAAAATCTATTTTTTAATAATATAGGCCTAATGAAATTATTGATGACAGAAATCTTATTGTTTGATGGAATGTGCAATCCGAGACAGTTGCGCGTCTTCCAGCTCTTGATATTCATCAAGCAATGATGAATTACATATATAACCTATCTCTGAAGAATAGGCTGCGTAAACATTTCCTACACTGCGATCAGGATTAAATATTTCTATTGATGGGCTGGAATCCTCACCTCCGCACCACGCTAAAATGGCGCCCTGATCGATAAACCACAGTAAGGAATTCTTAATTATGTTATCCCAATCTTTTGCTATTGGCCAAGATTTAATATGAACCTCTACTGCAAAACAATTATAGTCTTCGCTCTGCCATTTTCTTGATTTCAAATCGATACTGGCATTTACCCATAAATCAGAAAGAGTATCTAAACTGGTTAAGTTTTCTGGAAGTAATTTATTCCAATATCCAAAAAAGATTACTCCATCAACCTCATCCTGGTACCGGCTTACTTCAGAAGATTTGTCGATATCCTCAAACATCCAGTATATTGACAGTGATTCTTGTGTTTTAATTGCTAAAACTCATAATTTGCTAAGATTTAACATTTATAGTACAACCTCACGGAAATTAGATAAAAAATCGTTTAAATTATCGGCCAGATGAAGCATATTTGGTTTCTCGTCTTCGAATTCGTGGCACCAGTAGTAGATATATCCTCGGGTATCACCTTCGAGCGACATAAAAAATATATCGCCACCTGCCGAATAAGCAAAAGGAATGTAGGTCGAGGGCACACGACCATCTATGATGTATTCCTGATAATTATTCTCTATAGACTTAACGTTATCATCAGTAATACCATAAAAGAGCCCAAATTCCTCATCTGGTTCATCAACTTTTTTTATTTCCGAAGTATGCTTAAGAACAACACCATATGGTTTAATCCGAACGCAATTATATTTTAATAACAACTCCCGATAACCAGCAGGTAAATTAAGTCTATATTTTTGCTCAAATTGAATAAGCTGATCTTCAGTTATGTCCTCACAAAAGTTTTTAAACGTTAAATGATCTATATTCATAACAATATGTTTCTTTTAATCGAGCACTTTAGTTGTTGATTTTGCATATGCAGGTCCAACATTAGCGGCATTGTAAAAATTCACCCCACCTGAGTGTGAAACCGCGCCGTGAACATCTGTTGGGACAAGCTGCATTATGCCTAGATCTTGATTATGGTGCCACGTTAATCCATTAGTGAGTCTATAATCCGAATCAATACCTGCCGCGGCATCTGCCGCACTATAATCTTTCGATCTATTTCCGGTTAGCTCTATTTGTACCGTATTATATTTCCCTTTTGGCATATCCGGCAATACTGGTCTGAAATCAGGATATCCTTGAGCATCATATCGTATAACAGTACCTGGATGTTTGGTACCACTGCCGAGGACTACACCGTTTGACCACTGCCCATCAGGGTAAATTGACATTGTTGCAGGATCTCCGGGTGTCACACTTGCAATGCGTCCAGAAGATTCACTCTTTGTAGGTCATACCCTACGGGCACTTTTCCCGCAAAGGCGGGAATCCAGAAAACGTTATAAATACAGAGTGCCAGGTATAACCCTGCATGACGAAAAATATCGGACAGAACGATACTGGTCACCATTTAGGAATGATTATTTAGCTCAATGGTTTCGATGGCGACGAAACCACTCAGTGTCCACACCATGGCGCCGGCGGCAAAGCTGCTGCATCCGGTTTTATTCTTCGGTGGAATGGTTTTGCTGATTTTTGCCAGCTTGGAAATGATTTTAACCAGCGCCACTATTGTAGTTTTAAACCGCTTAGATAAAATGTAAAGAAAAATCAGGTCCAGACTTGCATTGTCAGATTAAGCATACGCTATAGTAAGATTTTCCTCTCGCGGTCTTACATTGCAAGGCATAAC
Organism: uncultured Ectothiorhodospiraceae bacterium; assembly: GCA_947259425.1. Taxonomy (GTDB): domain Bacteria; phylum Pseudomonadota; class Gammaproteobacteria; order UBA6429; family Thiohalophilaceae; genus SZUA-24. Next base: position 6,373 of record CAMYMO010000453.1, read on the forward strand.
TCCCTTTTATGAATCGTTCAAAGTTGCTTAGAATATACTCAGGGAGAACCTATGTAACATAAATAGTCATGACTGCATTCAATCACGAAGGAATTTACAGTTTGTTACAACTTTATTATG
>CAMYMO010000454.1 GCA_947259425.1 uncultured Ectothiorhodospiraceae bacterium
AGTATTTCAAGGTTAATTTCGGTTTGCGTATCGGCAATGCTTTCACCACTCTTGATGTAATAGATAAACATAATGTTCATCGCAAAGTCTCCGAAGCCGTTAAAAGACACAATCGTTTTTTCTTCGGTATGAGGATTTTCCTGGTTGATATCCTTTAACAACTGCATGGCCAGTGCCATGTTGTCAGCCGAAGTATCATAGGTTAAACCAAGATCCAGCGAGATCTTTCTCGAGGGTTCACGTGAGACGTTTTCAACCGGGGCATCGGTAAACGTCGAGTTCGGAATGGTGACGACACGTCCGGCCAGCGTCTTCAAGCGAGTACTGCGTACACCAATTTCGATGATTGTTCCGTCATAACCGTCTATTTTAACGCGATCGTTAATGCGAAAAGGTTGATCGGCAAATATAGTAAATCCGCCAAAGATATTCGATACGGTGTCTTTCGCCGCCATCGCCAGGGCCAGACCACCGATACCGAGTCCGGCCAGAATAGCACCGACATTGTAACCAGCATTATTCAAACCGATGACAATCGCCATAATCCATATGATCAAACGTACCCCTTTACGTAGGATCGGCATCAATTGATCATCGAGATCATTTTCGGTTTTCTCAGACCAGGGTAGCAGGATACTTTCATAGAAGGCATCAAATAGACGCACCAATAACCAGCCAATTAGAATCGCAACAATAATATGTAGGGAATTATCGATGGCGGTTGCGAACGCCTCAGGGAGAGTCAGCAAGGTGAACGCAAACCAGATACCGCTGACCATCAACATAAAGACGACGGGCTCTTCGACTAAATCGACAATGATGTCATCGAGTTTGGTTTTAGTTTTTTTGGTAAAGGCCTTGACGATTTTAGAGAATAGCCAATAAACTATTTTGCCCAATAAAACGACAATGAGAATAATCCCCAGTGAAATCAACCATTGTTGAATCGTATTCCCATAGTAAGTCGCATTCAGAAATTCCATCAAGACGTCCCCCTTGTTCAATTAGTTATTTTTCGAGCATGAGTATACCTTAAGTTGAGATAATCTTGTCGATCTATGAGGCTGATTTTTACCGGAATAACCGAATTTCGCGTGTAGCTAATATTGAGATATGGCTATGGTCATCCACTTCTTGCGGGTGCCGCAAAGAAATAATGAGAAATTGAAATAGGATTAAACCCCACAGGACAAGCATGATCTTGTCCTGCGGGGCTATGCTGTGATTAAATACCTGCTACCTTCATCTCAGCGGGATATTCCACTGAAAATTTAAGTGGGACTTGAATCTTCTCGCCAGCTGCAGGTTTGAAAAACCATTCCAGGTAATTAAACTCGTTCTTTTTCAACGCTTGACTATCTTCTTTATATTCCGGCGTTATCAGCTTCACTTCAATTTTCTCATGGTTTGAAATCGGTAACTGATCCCAGATGACAATGTCTTCCTGGGTTTTCTTATTATTAGTAACTTCAATCAAGTATTCATAAGTATAGCTATTCGATTTAGTGAACATACCAGCCTGTTTGCTACTGCGTTTCAGGAATTTGTGTTCGACCTTCATCGCTTCATCAACCCCGAGAAAGGTCCAAAACTTTTCACCTGAGGCAATTAAATCCATCTCGGCATTCGATACGAAATTATTATCCAGGAAAATGTTGGTTGGCCCGGCTAAAAACGGATAATCCGTTTCATTGGTTACTTCCGCTTTCAAATAGGCATAAGGCGTTAACTTCGGTACACAGGAATATCGGAAGCTAGCGGGAAACTCCTCAATCAAGATAGTTACTTTATGATCAATGTTGTCACTATCAATATTATTTGACCCGGCAACATTAAATACCACTGAAGTGGCCTTGGTCTCGACGGTAACATTTGGTTTGGACATAACGATATCCTCCAAATCATTAAACATACCCTCAATTTCTTCCTCTGCCATAACTTCAGACTTCATCATTTGTTTCATTCGCTTAGACTCTTTGCTCCTCATTTTATTGGGCAAAGGTGCAGCCGCGGCAACCGGCATTGGCTCAGGACGCGGAATCAGTTCAGAGATATGCCAGGGGCTAAGTTCCGGTTGTTGCCCGCTCACATTGGCTTGTGCGGTAGACAATTGCAACTGGACATCTGTCCAGTCTTCAGAGGTATTCTGACAAATGTTGGCGTTATAAGTAATATTCATCACTTTGCTATCGCTGTTAACGCGTAAATCATAGTAAGGACGCCAGCTTGGACCATAGACAAGGTAAATAAGCTCAAGCGTAACTTCACCTTCCCCTTGAGTTTCAATTAATACCTCAACCTGCTTACGTGCTTTTCGTGCATTGCCTTTAGCGTTGATCTCGTTATTGATTTTTTCATACTGTTTGTCCAGTTCACGCATTGCTAATTCGGAATCACGAATCTCCGCATCGAGATCCGACATCTTGCCACGATAAAACTCCACCATCTTGACCCATTTTTCCGGATCAAGCTGCGACGTATGTGTTTCTTCGGTCTCTGCGGTAAGCTTGCTGGTAATATTAGCAATGAACTCTTTTTCTTGTTCAACCTGGTTAATCTTGTCACGGATCACACGCTGTTGATCACTCAATTGTTGCAGCTCGTCATGTAGAGATTTGATCTCTTCATCCGGGATCTCAGCATAATAAGTTTGTTGAAATTTTACGTCTTTTATCAATGCTGCTCCGCTACCATTCACCTGGATACTATTCGATTCAATTGAATCGGGCAGTGCATCAAACAGGCAGGTTTGTTCACCTTTGGCCAACTCAATGTTGGCCGTACGCGTAATCTGGGCGCGATCGGTGAAGACGGTCACCGCCGTTATGTTAGATTCTAATAATGTACTGTTTTTATTATTCATTCTATTTTCCTTATCAAATTTTAAACTTATCCCCGGCACGCTCGGACATTTAGAATTATTGCAGATGTATTACCGGAAAATTCACAGCAATACGCATAATGCAGGTGCCTGGGGATGCGGTCACTGTTCAGGTTACTGTCAATGATCTTAGCACCGATATTAACGAACCGTAGCAGTTTTGGGGTTATAAAGTTAGCGTGTTAGACAGGTCTTTGCGGCAAAATCTTCCAGGGCCTTGGCTATTTTATTACGTAGCGGTTGCTGCTTTTGCCGTTTGGCTAATGGTGCTCGATAGGCCTCTGCGATCTCGGTCGCTATTTGACGGATCAAATCCCAATTTACCGCAGCAAGCCAAGATATAAACGAGACAAACATAAATAAACTATAAGATTGCATTTAAGCATTTAAGCATTTAAGCATTTAGAATCACTCCTTGCCGGCAAGCTGCCAATGAATTGTCGCCTTAACAAAAAAAACGATATTCATTCTAATTATGTTTAACTTAAATAATAAGAACACAACATCAAACATATTTTAATATGTACATTGACCAGGCAACAGATCTAAACTTACGCTTATTCAGGATTAAGACCAAACGGACCGGTTACATTGAAAATCGAAGATTTACCCGAAAATACCCACCTCCCGCAAATGGTGGCGAGCGGCTTTGTCCAGTTAACCGCTTCTTTTGGTTATGAGCTAGATTACAGCCTTAACTCACTTTTTAATGGCCTTGAAAAAATATTTGAAGATCAGCGACTCGCAGGCAAAACCTTTACGATTAAAGCCGAACAAGAAGCGCAAACACATAACTTCGAAAATGGATTAGCCAGTTATCTCGGTGAGACATTCGTTCAACTCTATCATGGTCAATGGTCTGGATTCTTTAGTGAAAAAACCGGTATGAATTATTATACTTCCAGCATTCAATTTGGTGACTTTAATTTTCAACCCTTTGCTTACGTAACTTACCGTATGAGTAATGGCGCCCAGGACACCGGCGATTTAAAAAAATTATTTTCACGTATCGAAAAATCCATGCAAGATGGCATTAATTACAAAAAACAAGAAATTCAGGCCCTCATCGACGCGGGTAAAATCGCGGTGGATAATGAACCCTGGTCATAGATTCTGATAGCGTGCAGCGTACCACTTGGAACCCCATTTAACCTGGTTAAAATAAATAATCTCACTATATAAACGAGTATCTATTCTAACGGTAGCGAAACGTCTTTCATCAAATGCCCTCAGATAGAACACGATTAACAATCATCTGACTCTACCAGTTGTTGCCCCGTATCTGCATCAATCATAGGATTGCCAGACTCATCGGTCACTACCGTACTGACAAACATCATATGCTCTAAACGATCGAACTGTTCATCCATCGCTTGCTCAACGGTTTTATCTTTGACACCCTGATAAATATAAATGGTGTCGTATTTGTTTTCAGATTCCAGCTGGCTTTGATAAGGCGCTAAAATCGCTTTCTGTTGCCAGCTGGCATTTACATCCTCGTCTTGATGATCGCTCGGCGCCGCGAAACCCGGTGCGGTTAAGCCGATAAAGACCAGGCCCGTTAATGCTTTTTTCATTCTGTTTGCTGCTTTCATTTTTCATTCCCCTGTATAGTGTGTTGGTTACAGCTGTGTCTGGGGAGAGCCGAAAACGGTTCAATAAATCGACTAAAAAGTGAATTAAAATTAGTTTTTACGGTCTGTTTGAAGTGTAAAACAGGCTTTATGATAAAATGTGCAAATTAACTCGATTCTAGAGGTATCATTAGTGGCATGAGAAGCGCGCTCATCATCATTTCTGTCAGCAGTCTCATACTGGGTTGCTCTGCCAAACCCGTATTACCGGTCGCCGAGCCCAATCCTCCGGTTGCATCAGTACAGCAGGATGTGACCGCGCATCAGGATCACCCGATTACCTGGGGCGGGGTTATTCTCGAAACCAATAACGCCGAGAATCAGAGTGAAGTCCTGATCATCTCGAAACGCATCACCTCCTCGACTCGACCGATCGAGAGTGATCAGACACTGGGACGTTTTATCGCCAAAGTTGATGGCTTCTTAGATCCCGCTATTTATAGTGAAGGACGTGAGGTGAGCGTGCACGGCACCATAATCGGTAAAGAAACACGCAAAGTGGATAATTTTGAATACCTTTATCCTGTCGTCCAGGTCATCCAACATCATTTATGGCCTGTGCGCGTTGAATATTATGATGGCTACTACGATAATTACTGGTATGGTCCTTATTATTACCATCCTTATTACTACCACCGACCACGATCGATCCAGAAAATAGAAAAGCATTAAGCCTATGACACATAAATACCGCAGCCTATTCAATCTTGCCGTAATCAGCCTGATGCTCGCAGGTTGTGCCAGTCCCCCATTCAACCTGGAAGGGGCAAATCTAAATAGTGTCCCCCAACAGACGTTAGACGATTCGGCTAGCCAAGATAAGCGTGTCGTTTGGGGCGGCCTGATCGTCGGTATGCGTAATGGTAAGGACAGCAGTATTATCGAAGTATTAAGTTACCCGCTCGACAGCAATAGCGAACCGCGTCGTTCATCCAATGCCCAGGGGCGTTTTCTAATCAAGCAGGATGGCTATCTCGAGCCCGCTTCATACGCAGCCGGGCGCTGGATATCGGCCATTGGCAGCGTTCAAGGCAGCCAGAAAGGTAAAGTCGGCGAAGCCGATTATCTCTACCCAGTCATGTCTGCTGAGAATACCCATTTATGGCCGGAATCTTCCTCCGACTCCGGAGTGCAGACTCGATTTAGTATCGGCATTGGTATTCACCGTTAAAACACCCCACATCACTAAAAAGCAGCCTTAATTGCGCGAGTCGATCAAAAATAAGCCAAATCCGGCGATATTTTTGATCTGAACCATTCCCCCCGATCTTCGCATCGGTTATGCTTTGCTTATACTTGTAAATCAAGCAGATACAGCTACATTTTAAAGCAAATGCGAGAAAAACATCAGCAACCCAGTTTCGTCGAGTGGTTCAGACATTCGACCCCCTATATTCGAGCCTTTCGGGGAAAGACGTTCGTCATTACCGTTGGTGGTGAAATGCTGGCCGATGCCCAATTTCCCAACCTGGTGCATGACCTGGTCTTGTTGAATAGCCTCGGCATACGGCTGGTCCTGGTGCACGGCGCACGTCCGCAGATCAACAAACTGATTAAACAACGCGATATCAAAAGTGAATACGTTGAGGGCATCCGGGTGACGAACGATGCCGCATTAGAATGCCTTAAACAGGCTGCCGGTGCCGTACGAATTGAGATCGAGGCCCAGCTCAGCATGGGCATTAGCGATATGCCGCTTGATAAGTTACCCACTCGCGTCATCTCTGGTAATTTCGTCACCGCCCAGCCTTTAGGCGTACGTGATGGAATCGATTATTGTCATAGCGGTGAAATCAGACGCATCGATACTGACTCCATTCGTTGGCACCTGGAAGATGAAAATATTGTGTTGCTGTCACCGATGGGTTATTCACCAACCGGCGAAGTGTTTAATTTGACCGCCGAGACCATCGCCACCGAAGCGGCCAAACAACTCGAAGCCGACAAACTCATTTTTATGGCC
>CAMYMO010000455.1 GCA_947259425.1 uncultured Ectothiorhodospiraceae bacterium
TGGTAGCCGGGAAGACCCCTCATATGTCTTAAACGACACCTCACCATTTTTAGTGTTGCAACGTGAGAAACCAGATGAGTTACGTTTTTATAATCGTGCCTCAATTGTTCGCGTTGAGTATGAAGGAAATAAACCAGGCGACCCTAAATACACAACGTTACCCTGCATCGCTCATCTGATGGATGGCTCAGTTATTGATGGTGATATTATCGAAGTTTTACCAAATGATCGCGCTCGTCTATACGATTATTTAAATCAGGGTCAAGATCGATTTGTAAGACTGCATACTGCTGATGATCAGATATGTATGGTTAACAAATCCTACATCATACGAGTGACCAGTAACTTAAGCAGCCAAAGAGTTTAATTTAAAAAAATATAATGATGAGCCTGTTAGACGGTTTCAAAATAAACAAAGCAATTGATGCCCTGCTGGATTCTGAAAACCCGAAGGATCCGGAATTTATCGCTGCGCACTCAAAAATCAAACACATTGGCCGACCAGCAGTACCGAAACTGATTGATGCACTTCTTGATTCACCTGGTAATAAAACCATTGAAAGCCTGTTAATCAGATTACTTGATAATAAATCATTGTCAGACTATGTCGATGCATTAACCGAACCCGATCGACACTTAGTTTCAAGCATCGCAAGGATTCTTGCCACGAGTAATACTTATGATCCAAATAGTTTATTAAAATTACTCGACGACCCTGAAATTCCCAAAAAACTTTTATTACAAATCCTGACGATGAAAAAATCGCAGTTAAATGTGCGAAAAGTATCTTCCCTGCTGGAAACCCAAGATAAAAATAAACGTAATTTAGTGTTTCATTTGATTCATGCTATTGCAACACCCGATGTTATCCCCTTTTTAATCAAATATGCTGAAGATGCTGATATTTCAGTTCGAATACAAACAATTAAAATTTTATCGCAATTTAATAACGAAACTGTTCGTAGCGTACTTGTTCGTTCACTATCCGATTCTAACAAACTTGTACGCCAACATGCCCTCGAAGGTATATCGAATTTAAACCTCGAGGTGGCGGCATCTCATATTTGCCCATTGTTACGTGATGCTGACATGAAAGTGCAGGAAAAAGCTATCGATGCCCTGATTAAAATCCAGGACCCGAACACAGTCGGATATTTAATTGAAATTTTAAATGATGATTCTGAATATGTTCGTCGCGCCGCCGTTGAAGTCTTAAACGGTGTCGCGGATCCACGAGCCATTAAAAATTTATTAAGTGCGATGCGTGACGCTGATTGGTGGGTGCGTGTTCGTGCGGCTGATGCATTAGGCTCAATTGGTGGACCGCGTGTTGTTGAAGCGGTTATTTCTTTATTAAGTGATAAAGATGAATTTTTACGCCGGACCGCTGTTGAAATATTAAATTCAGTAAAAGACGAACGAGCTTATTTTTATCTGATTCAAGCCCTGGATGATGATGACTGGTGGGTCCGCGAACGCGCAATTGATGCGCTTACCCAGATGGGTGACCAACGTGCGGTACCTGAATTATTCAAAGCGATCGATAAATATCCAGAGTCCGCTCATATCATTGTGAAATCGATCATCAGCCTTGCCGGACAAGACTGCGTTCCCAGGTTAATGGAAAAAGCAAACCAGGCTAGCGGTGATGTAAGAAAAGAAATGCTGCTCGCTATCAGTGAATACGCTAAAACTGAAAACATGGATCAAAATACATCACTTGAAGATATCGGCACCAAGGTGATGAACAATTCAGGTAGTACACAAACAATTGGCAACTCTCAGACAACTCAACAAATCAGTTCGTCCGAAACCAGTATGCCGACCATGGCGAACACTGAACTTCCCACTAAAAAACCGGAAGAAACCACCAGTGCAGGTATTTTAGATTTATCGGAAACTGATGAAACAGCTGAAGTTGCACATATTCTGGATGCGTCAAAAATCACACCTGGATATATAATCGCAAATCGTTACAAAGTAATAAAACATATTGGTAAGGGTGCCTTTGGTGTGGTTGTCTTAGTTGAAGACATGATGGTTAATGATCAAATTATATTGAAGTTCTTAAATGCCCACATGTCTTCTGATGAAAACATAATTCAACGATTCATTCATGAATTACGCTATGCGAGAAAAATTACTCACGAAAAAATTATTCGCATATATGACTTTATAACGTTTGGTAATACCTATGCGATATCAATGGAGTATTTTGAAAGCCATTCGCTTGCCTTTGAAATGAAAACCAATAAGAATCCATCGATAAAACGAACCATTAACACATTTAAACAAATTTGTCAGGGCGTAGGCTTTGCCCATCAACAGGACGTCGTTCATCGTGATTTAAAACCTGCAAATATACTGGTTAACAATAACGATGAAGTCAAAATTGTGGACTTTGGTCTTGCCGCTGCGGCAAGTTCTGCCGATTCTCGAATCACGAAAACCGGCATACTGGTCGGCACCCCAACCTACATGGCACCCGAACAAGTGAGAGCTCGTACTATCGACCAACGAACCGATATTTACAGCCTGGGTATACTTTTATATGAAATTTTTGTCGGACGAGCGCCTTACAAAGGTGAAGATCATCTGGCTACTTTGTTTCAACATGTTGAAGGCAAAGCGGTACCCGCTTGTAAAGCCAATCCAAAAATTTCAGAAAGTCTTAGCGATATAATTATGAAAACGATGTCTCTTAATCCAGATGATCGTTACCAAACCGCTGAAGAACTATCTACAGCACTGGAAATTATCTCAGAAGAAGAGCCTGATTAAATGAGTGCTAGAATTAATGCCTTCCTAAAACTCGGACGCCAACAAGGTGGTTCGGATATACATTTTGCGGTCGGCTCTCCTCCGCTGGTACGCCTGCATGGCGATTTATCTCCAATCAAATATCGCGACTTAACAGACAATGAAATTTCTGATTTATTAAGAGAAATACTAAATCCAGTACAAATCGAACAATTCGACAGTGGGCAGGATCTGGACTTTTCGTTTGAAGATGATGAAGTCGGACGATTCAGGGTTAATATGTTTCATAAGGTCACCGGTATAGGCGCTTCATTCCGAGCGATTGCTCCTAAAATACCAAGCTTCGATGATCTAGGCTTGCCTCCCGTAATTGAAAAGTTTTTACATGCCACCCAAGGCCTGATATTAGTTACCGGTGCTACAGGTACCGGAAAATCGACCACCTTGGCCGCCATGATTGACTGGCTGAATCGAAACCGTCGCTTTAACATTATTACGCTTGAAGACCCAATCGAATACGTACACAAAAGCAAACAGTCTCTTGTCATCCAACGATCTGTCGGCACCCATGTTCACAGCTTTATTGAAGGCCTACGTTCCGCGCTTCGTGAAGACCCTGACATTATTCTGGTCGGTGAGTTACGAGACACGGACACGATTTCAATGGCCATGACTGCAGCTGAAACGGGACATCTGGTGTTAGGCACACTACACACGACTAGCGCAGTTAAAAGTCTTGACCGTGTCATTGATGCGATGCCAACTGAACAAAAAATGCTGACTAAATCTTTCCTTGCCCAACATCTCAATGCGGTGATAAGCCAGAAATTGATTCGCTCTGCTGATGGCCGACACCGCAAAGCGATTCTCGAGATCATGATCAATAACCCGGCCATTGCCAACCTGATAGTGACGAATAAATTATTCCAGATACCATCTATCATTCAAACCAGTCGCGACGCTGGCATGCAATTACTTGATCATGCCCTGCTCGAAGCTGTAAAAAATAAAGAAGTCGATCCTGATGATGCTTATTTACATGCCGCAGATAAAAAATTATTCCAACGTTTTGTTGCAAACCCTGATCTATTGCCACAAGTAAACCTCGCGATCACCTGATTATGCAACGTATACATACCTTTTTAGATCTTGTACTGGCACAGAATGGTTCTGACCTTCATCTTGTTGCCGGTAATCCACCAAGAATACGACTACATGGCATAGCTTATGCGGTTAAATACCGTGAGCTTAGCGCAGACGATGTCTATAATTTAGTTTACGATCTCATACCTGAGCAGTGTATTCCTGAGTTTAAAGAAAAAGGTAATACTGATTTTTCCTATGATTACAGTGAGACAGCCCGATTCCGTGTCAATGTTTTTCAGCACCTGGGTGGCCTGGGTGCTGTATTCAGAACTATTCCAACAAAAATTACACCGTTGAATCAGCTTGGGCTTCCACCTGTTCTGAAAAATCTGACCCGCCATCGAAAAGGTCTCATATTAGTTACCGGTCCAACCGGCTCAGGTAAATCTACCACCCTTTCTGGTATGGTTGACTTTATTAATGAAGAACGCCACGGCCACATTGTTACCATTGAGGACCCGGTTGAATTTGTTCACCAGACTAAAAAATGTTTGTTTAGCCAGCGAGAAATCGGTACTCACACACCCTCCTTTTCTAAAGCACTGCTATCGGCACTGCGTGAAGATCCAGATGTGATATTAGTCGGTGAAATGCGCGATAGAGAAACCATTCATCTCGCCCTAACTGCTGCAGAGATGGGTATTCTTGTATTAGCAACCTTACATACAAATGGTGCTGCAGCGTCAGTCGATCGTATTATAAATGCCTTTCCTGCGGGTGAAGAACCCTATGTTCGAACAATGTTATCAACATCTTTAGTTGGTGTCATTTCACAACAACTGGTCCGAAAAAGCGACAATAAAGGTCGTGTCCCCGCGCTTGAGATTTTGATAAATAATGCAGCCGTCTCTAACTTAATTCGTGAAGGTAAAATCGATCAGATAGAAAATGTCATACAAAGTGGTGGCATGGTTGGAATGCAACGTATGGATACCGCACTCATGAGATTAATCGATAGTAATATGATATCAGCTGAAGAAGCATACTTTAAATCTCGTGTTAAAGCTGATTTCGAACCCTTACTTGAAGGTAAAGAAGTCTCTGAGAATGAAGCAGCTACTGACTCCCCTGATGAATCAGTTAGCATTAACTAATATTTTACGGTATACACAGGGTAATAGATCATGTCTAAACTTATTATGACTCTCGATGGTGCAATCATTCGTGAATTCATGGTTGATAAGGATAGTATTAGTGTCGGCAGAAAACATGGAAACGACATACAACTTAATGATTTAACGGTAAGTGGCCGTCACGCGCTTATAACCGTTGCAAATGATAAAATATTTGTAGATGACCTGGGCAGTACAAACGGTACCCTGTTAAATGGTGGCCGGGTATCAAAGTCCGTATTACAGCATGGAGATGTTGTACAAATTGGTAACTACCAATTTACCTTCTTTGAAAATGAAGACGATGACTATGAACCAACCATGTTCTTACGCGCCGAGATTGAAGATACTCAAATTATGCAATCAAATCCGCCTAAATCAACAGACGCAAAAGGTGAACCACTTGCCGCAGTAAAAATTCTAAACGGTCCCCTGAAAACCAAAGTGCTCGAATTAAGAAAACCGTTTAATACCTTAGGGTTTAATGGTATCAAGATGGCAATGATAGCCCGTACATCAGAGGGTTATTCAATATCCTCAATTAAAAATACTAAATTACGTCGTTCGAATGACATACCGAATGTTAATGGCTCGCAAATAGAGTCTGACTCCCATGTATTAAAAGACCACGACGTGATCGAACTGGTTGGCACACAAATGGAGTTCTTCTACATTAATTAGTCGTCGGTAGCTTATTTTCTTTACGCGCAAAGATATCTGAGCCGGCCATAAACATTGCCGGTATTACGATCAAAGTGATTAATGTTGCGAATATCAATCCCCAGGACAAGGCTAAGGCCATTGATGACACGAACGGATCTAAACCACCCCAACCATAAGCAGTTGGTAACAAACCAACAATAGTCGTCATTGCGGTTAATAATACTGCGCGCAGTCTTCTGCGGCATGAAAATATAATTGCATCTCTTCTGTTCATCCCTTCATTAATACTTCGTTGGATAAAGACAAGTAAAATCAGCGAACTGTTTACCACGACGCCCGTTAAGGCAACCATTCCCAAAGTAGACATAAACGATAGTGGTAATGGTTTCCAAAATAGATCATGCAAGTAAAAGCTAACGATGACACCAATTGCTCCAAAAGGAATAGCCAGCATTACCGCGATTGGGTAGCCAAGGTTGTTAAACTGTACCGAAAGAATAAAAAATACTGCTAAAAGGGCAAATCCGAAAGCAAATATTAAATCAAACATTGATTCCTGATTTTTTTCATTTTCACCACCATAATTAATCGAAACACGCTTATTGTTCTCAGCTGACAACCACTCAGATTGATTTTTTTCAACCATCGAATTCAGTTCATTACTGGTAATAATTCGTGAATCAATATTCGCCAACACACTAATAACCCGCTGGTTATCCTTATGCCTTATGTTTGTAAATCCTTCATGTTCGTAAAAATCAGCAACTTTTGCCAAAGTGACCATACCACCGCGCGTATTGGGAATTTGTATTTCTTTTAAATGTTTCAGCTGCTGTTGATGAGATGTTTCAGGGAAACGAATAGTAATATCAACTTCGTCTGTGCCCCATCGAGTTGTCGCAACACGTAACCCGTCAACAGCAGCTCGAATATGACTACCAGCCGTAGTTAGATCAATGCCGGCATAGGTGGCAATGGTACGATCAAAATTGATACGTATTTCTGAATCACCCGGCAGTATGTCGCTTTCAATCGTGGTAACCCCATCTATAGTCTGAAGATATTGCATAAGATTTGATGCAACTTCTTTTCCAATTTCATAATTCTCACCAACGATCTCAACCTGTAGCGCTCTTCCTGTTGGAGGTCCCGGTTGCATTTCCTGAAATGCAAAGATTAAATCCGGATTTTCTTTACTTAGTTTATCCTTCAACATAAACATGTCATCAATCGCGTCATGCTCCGGTCTTAGTGTATAAGGTATGTATATCACTCTTATTTGGCCGAACCGACTGCCAATCTGAATCATTGGATCACCAGTATCCACGGCCGTTTGACCTGACGTAATCAAAGTAGCATCAATGTATTTTTCATCGATTGAATCACGAATGGAGGAGTCAATTTTTATTAGCCGCTCACGCATTTCTTCCAGACTCGTACCCGGTTTTGCAGTTGCCCTGACGATATATTGCTCAATACCAACAGGTGGGAACAACTGGAATCTCATTACATTTTTAGCTAAAACAACAGAAGCAACCAGGATTACAATGGAAAGTAAAACCATCCACCAATGATAGTTTAATGTGAACTCCAAAACCGAGGCATATTTATTTTCAAGCCATTTCAACCAAGGTCGTTCTCCGACAATTTTTTTTGCGTTAGTTAAATGTACGACATGATTAGGTAAGATTAAAAATGATTCCAACCATGAGAGCACAAGTAACAAAATAACAACGATGGGTATGGCAACAATAAATTTACCTATGATTCCTGATAAAAAAAGTAAAGGTACAAAAGCAACAACTGTCGTCAAAATTGTCGTGGTAACCGGTCCCATTAGTTCTTTTGCACCCACGACCGCAGCCTGAGTCGGCGGCATTCCTTGCTCCATATGGTAAGTAATATTCTCACCTAATATAATCGCATCATCGACCAACATGCCTAACACCATAATAAACGCCATCATTGATATCAGGTTTAACGTTATGCCCATCATGTGTAAGGCAAAGAGTCCGGTTAAGAAAACCAGCGGAATCCCAAGTGTTGTTGATACCGCCACAGAAGGACGTAGAAATATAACCAGGGTAAATAACACTAAAATCGCGCCGACCAGTCCGTTGTTCGTTAATACTCCCAAACGTAATTGAGCGATTTTTGAGAAATCGTTAAACGCATCAACTTCGATACTTTCCCCATACTTTTCTGGTACCGTTTTTAAATAAGATTTAATGTTATTAACGGTATCAATAATATCCGCATTTTCCAGCTTCATCACTACAATATGAATTGCCGGCTTACCACTTACATCTTGATAAGTTTCTGCTTTAATTAATGTTTGTTTTACATCCGCAACGTCTTTAAGCCTTAAATGTTGCCCTGCTTGATTAGAACGTAAAACTAAATTAGCAACATCATCTGAGTTTTTATACTCACCAACAATACGTACCGTTTTCTGACCTTGTTCAGTATCGATGCCACCACCTGATACATTGATATTCCATTTCGTCAGAATATTCGATATATCTCCGATAGTTATCCGATGCTTTAAAAGCATCTCTGGTTTTACGGTAACTCGAATTTCTTCTTTACGATCACCTTGGATTAGAACCCGTCCAACACCTTTTAGCCTTAGTATGTCATCTTCAATTTTACTGCTGATCTGCTTCATTTTAACTTCGTCGTAAGGCGCAGAAAAGGCAAGTTGAATAACTGGAAACACTCGTGCATCAACTTCCAGGACATAGGGTTTGTTTGGCAAGTCTGATGGTAGTCTTGCTCTGTCTATTGCCAATTGGACTTCATTGGTAATCTGTTCACGATTTGAGGCAGCCGGATCAAGCTCCAATGTGATTCTGGCCGATCCAGGAAATGATACCGATGTCATTTTATCGATACCATTTAGAACTTTTAGTTCTTGTTCTATTGGAATCACGATTAAACGCTCAATGTCCTGTGGTGACGCACCAGGTTGAGCTACACTTATTTGGATAAGATCAAGATTTACATTAGGAAATGCTTCACGATTCATTTTAATAATCGCAAATACACCCAGCGCGAGGATAAATACAGAAATTAAAGAGACAACCAGCCCTTTTTCTGCCATATATCTGATAATGGTAGTCACGCTATCACTCTGTACTCTGCTCATGAGTAAGCAAGACTTTGCTATCCCAGAGCTCTCCTAACAACAAATCCAGTTCTGAATACATTCTGGACAGTTCAATGCTCCGAGTTTTATAAAGCAGGCTACTCGCAAACAATGCGTTTTCATTATCAATCAACTCTGTAGTATTAGAACGTCCGGTTTTATAACGTTCAAATGCCTCGGTCACTTTCTCTTTTTCGATGGATAATCGCTTCTTGATACTTTTAATCGAAGTCTCACTTCGTTTGATTTGTTCTAATAAACTATCCACGTCGTAATCGATTTCTGTTTTGATGCGGGTTATCTCTTCCTCAACCGATTGCTTTCTCAGTACTTTTTGATAAAGATCTGCATCGAAACCGCGCTGATCAAAGGAAAAACGATATTCCAGCCTGGCGCCACCTGCCCACTCGTCGCTCGAAACACTGCCTAACGCGGTATCACCTGATGTATTTCTTGCCCCAACAGACAACACCAGATCCAGCTGATCTTTTTTGGCATCATTCGCCAATATAATTTCTGATTCGGTTTGTTTTAATAACGCCAGCTGAAACTGTAACGTTGGTGAGACTTCATAAACACGACTCAATATGTTGTCGCGAACCAGCTCTCTTTTTTGTTCTGCTATATCCGGGGAAAACTCATTGCTTGCTTTAAAGCCGATTAAACGATTCAGTTCAGATCGTTGACGACTCCAGATAACTAATAAATTATCTCGTTCTGCAATCCGATTCATATATAAAGCATTCGCATCCAGATAGTCTTTTCTCTCAACGAGACCAAGTGATTTATTTTTTTCTACATATTGCAACAATCTAAGAGACCGTTTAATTGATGCGTTTGCATCATCAATTCGCGCTACCGTTGCTGCAGCGTCATAGAATAAATTCGCGGTAAGACTAATTAAGGCATCGGTCTGGTTTATTTTATCAGCAAGGGTGATATCAAATCCCGCTTTAGCCAATTCCAAACCTTCATTGTAGTTTGGGTTATCTGCACCCTGTGCAAAGGGTATCCGATAGTTAAGATCTAAACGTGTTCTTTCCGATGGGTTGACTAATGAAGGAATAACAGAAGTATCGCTTTCCTCGTAGGCATAATCACCAGATAGTTCGATACTTGAACCTGATTTATTGATGCTGGATAAATTCACACTTGCATCAAATCGTTCTCGTGGAATATCAAAGGTGGCAACATCCCGCGATATACCCGACTGAGCATTTAGCACCCACCCGAGTTGACTTTCAATTTTAGAAAATTCCTGCCGTGCCTGTTCTACTTCTAAGCGAGCGATCTTAATGCTTGGGTACTGTTTTAATATTTGTTTAACCGCATCATCAAGGCTCAATATATTCGCTTCTTTAGCATACGTATGAGTAATAGCCTGACTAAATATCGCCAACACTAATACGTTGCTAAAAAGTAAATGCTTAAACATTATTAATTACTAATCCCATCAAAAAATACACTGAGGTGTGACTTTATGTATTCATCAAGATTGTATTTCTCATGATCAAAGGGTGCCAGAGATTTTTCCCAAATTACAGCAAACAGCATCGGCGCGATTAGTAATCGAGTAGTGATTATCGGATCACAGGTTTTAAATTCACCTTGTTGAACCCCATCTGCAATACCTTTTTTAATGATATTACGTGCTCTAGTGACAACTTTTTCCAGATAAAATTCTGCTAGTTCGGGGAAATTGGCTGCCTCAGATATCATTAGTTTTGGGATACCGGCCAAGCGGGTTTTACCAATGACATCCCACCAGTTCAAAATTAGCAGCGTTAATAATTCTCGTTGATTACCATGGAACTCAGCCGCCTTTTGCTCTGCTTTTTCAATCTCAGGGATGATTATTTGTTGTACAGCGGCTCGAAATAAATCTTCTTTGCTATCGAAATATAGGTAAACAGTCCCTTTAGAGACACCGGCACGCTTGGCAACTTCGTCTAATCGGGTTGCACTAAACCCATTGGCGACAAACAATTCGAGCGCAGCCTCAATGATCTCACCCGGTCGGGATTCTTTACGCCGTTGCCAACGAGTATTATCTGTCGTATCTGAGTTCATACCATATTACTAACTGACTAGTCAGTTAGTAATATAGCAGAATTAAATGAATTAGCAATTACTTATTAATAGTATAGAAACAAAGGCTTATTTGGAGGCTGACCAGCGATATGAAGCCTGCACTCGATTTCCAGCTTCATTAAATAATAATGATTCACAGATAGTATCAACCATAAAGATTCCGCGACCATGTTGGATATCATTAGCGGCCTGGTTGTTTGAAATAGTGACGGTATCAAAACCATTACCCGTATCTTCAACAACAATATTTAAAACACCCCCCTTTTCGTCTCCAACATGTTGCAGCTTAATCTTAATTTTGCCCTGCTCAAGTTTTGTTAAACGTTTTTGTCGCGCTGCAACATAATTAGAAAAACCATTCGCTCCATGTTTTAGAGCCGAATCCAACTCTAACAGACCATGATCAAGGGCATTTACAAATAATTCACGAATAATAATAAAAATATCTTGTTTGTGTTTTTGAATTTTTTGTAGCTCCATTATTGTTTGAATTAAATTAGGGATGGGATCAAGCTCTTTTAAAATAGATGCGCCGAACTCATAATCCATTTTCCAATTAGAGCTTAATAACGGCTGAGGATAGAAGTTATCTTTTTTTGCCTCTATCGGCTTATCAATTTTTTTAAAATCGACTTCAAATATTGTCGTATCATCAAGTTGTTGTTCTTCGCCAGCAAAACTTGATAGTTTTAATAGCAAGCGGTCAATCAACCATTCACTATCACTGTTTTCGATATCATTGATTACACGCTGAGAACCATATAATTCTCTGTTAGCATTCCGCGCCTCTATTACACCATCCGTAAATAACAACAAACGATCGTTATTTTTGATACAGTAACTTTCAATCGTATTGGTTATCGAAACTTCATTTGATACGCCTAGCGGATAATTGCGCGATGAAAATGTTTTCGTAACTTTATTTGATTTTTTATTATAGATTAATGCATCTGGTAAGCCTGCGTTCCACAATGTTAACTTGTTTTCCTCTATATCTAACTCGATAAAACAGGCCGCCAAAAATAAACCGCGCGGCAATATCCTTAACATCTTGTTGTTTACTTCTTGTAAAATCTCTGAAACACCAAAGCCTTTTGCGGTCATACCATAAAAAATATCAGCAACTGGTATCGCTCCGATTGCCGCCGATATCCCATGGCCGGTGAAATCACCCAGCATAACTTGTAATTGACCACAAGGCCGGTAAGCAGCCAACAGGATGTCACCATTAAATATGGCAATCGGAGACAATGAATATTTAATTGCCGGTAAATTTAATACTTCACTATGCATTACTTTATCAAACACATTGCTGGCCACTTCATAATTTTGCTTTAATTGTTTGTTGTGGTATTCGAGCTCCTGACGTTGTTGATTGTTTGAGGCATACAATGACGAAAGCGACATGAAGGTGTGGATTTTGGACTCAAGAACCGTTTTGGTAAATGGCTTGGTTATTAAATCTACTCCACCATTTTGCAGGCATTTAACTTTTGCCTCAATAGTATTAAGTGAAGTTACAAATATTATTGGAATAAAATTGTTTCCAGCGGATTGAGTTATTTTTCTGGATATTTCATAACCATCCATCCCCTCCAGCAACACATCCATGATAACCAGGTTGGGTCTTTCTATCTCAAATAAATTAATCGCATCCTGTCCATTCGTTGCAGTAATAACCTGATAATCACCATCAATTACTAACTCAACCGCAATGTTTAAATCAACTAGATTATCATCAACAATTAATATCTTTTGATTTACGAAAAAATCATTATCGCATTGTTTTTTACGGTTGGCTTTCATTTTTTAAGATATTTTAAACATACGATCAAACTGCAACATAGAAAATGATTTCTTAATGTCATCATTAACATGTTCGATCAGTATGTCTGCTGAATCACCACCTACATAATCCCGAAAAACCAATAGCATCCCAAATGCAGCGCTATCCATATACTCTGTGTCTTTCATATCTATAACATATTTTTTAACACCTTGCTCACTCTCGTATGCATTACGAAACTCGCTCTGTATCGACAAATCAAACATCCCGCTAATCTTGATCGTCATTTGACTTTTGTCTGACGACATTTGTTTTTGCAAACTCATATATACACCTCATTAAAAACCACTGTTAAAATAACTCCACATCGCCTTCTCCCATCGAACCCTGATGCACCGGCTTATGCACCTCGCTCGACAGTTCATCCACTATTTCGGATACCTTATCTTTCAAATTATCCATAGACCCATTATTTACCCCCAGTGACGAATCAACAATGCCTGAAATATCTTTTAGCCTTATCGAAACAGAATCCATTGAAACTTTTACATGTTCAATTAATTGCGCAGAAATATCCTCAAATTGTAGAGAACGAATCGCGTCTTCAACTGAAAAATCAATTTGCTCAGATAAATGTGATACTTTAGTCATGTTTTTCTCTGTTTTTTCGTTCAGTATTGCTACTGTGCTAAGCATAGTATCAACCTTCGTTTTAGCTGATATGTGAACGTTCATGTCTTTCGCAACCATCTCATGAATAATGTTTCTTGCATCAGCAACTGTATCTCGAGTTGAATATACCTGCGATCGTATATTTTCATTCAACTCTCGTGACCGAATAGATAAACTGCGCACCTCATCTGCAACAACAGAAAACCCTCTTCCTGCTTCTCCCGCTCGCGCTGCTTCTATTGCAGCATTCAATGCTAATAAATTAGTCTGATCAGATATCGCTTTAATATCTTCTAACAACCTAAAGATTCCATCCATTTTATTCACCATGTCATCCATTTTATGCACAATCATTATTCCCTGTTTACTAACATCAACAATAATTGATATAAAAAACTCCATCGTTTCTGAGATCGACTCACAAAATTCTTTAACATTAGCTCCAGCCTGCTCGTCACCCACCCTGCTATCAGATGAGTCCATAACCGAATATACAAGTTGTTTCTGTTGCGAACTCAAATTATTTAAGTCATTAAAGCTGGATGAGAGTGTCTTTACCGCATCCGCTAAAACAGAATTAAGTTGCTCTAGATCCGATGTATTGCGTGATAAATTTTCACTTAAAGCATTACAGAATATCGATAATATATTTTCCACAGAGGGTGGTATCATCTCATCTAACTTATAAGTGTCCTTAGTTTCTGCTCTTATTTTCGATGACTTTCTAATTGAAAAAATACTCCACACAATCACCGTCATCATAAAAGCTGACATTGATATAAATTTTGACTCTGAATTAAAGATTAACACTCCAGATAAAACTGACAGGCTAATAACGAGTCCAAACCAAACGGTATTATTGTTCTGAACGTATTGTTTTAATTCCATAAATTTGCGCTATCCCAAAAACCTTAGAATGGATATCGGCGCAGTTCTTCTTCTCTTAAATGAAAATTAGCGCTTGGACAATCAGATTATTGAGGGAATGAGTCGTTGCTAAGATCGCAAACTTGGTGTACTGGAATTGCTATTTTGGACTTATTAGAGATGATCCTGACCGGTTAAGGTCAGGATATTAATTTCTTATTTATATTGTGGTTTAACTGGCTTCTCTCGAGGCACGTTTGCGCTCGTGCTCCTTTAAGAATTTTTTACGGATTCGAATGTTATTCGGAGTCACTTCAACCAACTCATCATCATCGATAAATTCAAGCGCCTGTTCCAACGTCAGCTTGATTGGTGGAGTGAGGATTATATTTTCATCCGTGCCGGCGGCCCTGATGTTTGTTAGCTGTTTTGCCTTGAGCGGATTAACAACCAAATCATTATCACGAGAATGAATGCCGACAATCATACCTTCATAAACTTCTGTACCTGGGCCAATAATCAAGCGCCCACGATCTTGTAGATTAAATAACGCAAATCCAAGTGATTTGCCTGATCCATTGGATATCATCACGCCATTGATACGCTGACCATAATTACCTTTTTTAACCGGCCCGTAACGATCAAAAATGGTATAAATGAGTCCTGTACCTTGGGTCGCTGTTAAAAACTCGGTTCGAAAGCCAATCAGACCACGCGCAGGCATAATGTAATCGATTTTAACCCGACCCTTCCCATCTGGCTCGATGTTTTGCAGATCGCCACCACGCTCACTTAACTTCTCGATAATTGTCCCTTGATGTTCAGTTTCAACATCAACGGTAACCTGTTCATAGGGCTCACATTCTTCGCCATCGATTTCTTTGATAATGACCTCAGGCCGAGAGACCCCCAACTCATAACCTTCTCGACGCATGTTCTCAATCAAAATAGAGAGGTGTAATTCACCACGGCCAGAGACCTTCAGCTTATCCGGATCTTCTGTGTCTTCCACGCGTAAAGCAACATTGTGAATTAATTCTCGCTCCAGGCGTTCACGTACTTGTCGGGAGGTAACAAATTTACCGTCTTTTCCAGCAAATGGGGAGGTATTTACCTGAAATGTCATCGAGATAGTCGGTTCATCCACCGTTAGCGGCGGTAACATTTCGACCTGGCCGGCATCACATAAGGTGTCAGAAATATTTAACGGATCGATGCCGGTAAAGGCAATGATATCACCTGCTTGAGCATCAGTTGCATCAACCCGCTCAAGCCCCGAAAAACCAAAAAGTTGTAAAACGCGGGCATTACGCGTCTTTCCATCACGATCCATAATCGTAACGGGAGAATTAGCCTTGATCTTGCCGCGATTGATTCGGCCAACGCCGATAACACCAACGTAACTATTATAATCAAGTGCCGTTACCTGCATTTGGAATGGGCCATCGACATCAACGTCCGGTGCACTGACATGTGAGACGATTGTCTCAAATAGGGGTGTCATATCCCCCTCTCGCGCGTCTGAATCCAAACTCGCATAACCACCTAAAGCTGAAGCGTAGACAACTGGAAAATCGAGCTGTTCATCCGTCGCACCCAGGCGATCAAATAGATCAAATGTTTGATCAACAACCCAGTCTGGACGTGCACTCGGACGATCGATTTTATTTACCACCACGATGGGTTTTAGTCCTAATGCAAACGCCTTTTGGGTAACAAAACGAGTTTGCGGCATTGGCCCGTCAACGGCGTCAACCAATAATAAAACTGAATCGACCATCGATAATACGCGCTCAACTTCGCCACCAAAATCTGCGTGTCCTGGTGTATCTACGATGTTGATGTGGTAATCCTGCCAATCCAGCGCGGTATTCTTGGCTAAAATCGTGATGCCACGTTCTTTTTCAAGATCATTTGAGTCCATTACGCGTTCTGGTGCCTCGGCACGCTCACCCAAGGTTCCAGACTGCTGTAATAGTTGATCAACAAGCGTTGTTTTACCATGATCAACGTGGGCAATAATCGCGATGTTTCTGAGCTTATCTATTGTGTGCATCTAAAATTTCCAAATCTATGTCCATAAAAAAACGGGCTCACTATAGATATGAACCCGTTTTTAACAATTCTAGTGTGACCAATAGTTATTATTTACTTTAAATAACTATTCTAACTACTTGATATTCAAACCGATTAGAAAGCTACAACCGATATGAACCGGCGCAAGTCTAGCATATTCTCTACCGTAATAGTTACTTATTTTGTATGTATTTTCGCCACCCGCCATATTGGCTAATTTCTTGTGCAGAAGTCATAGCATGGCCTTCACATATAAAACCACTTAACCATTCACCATTGCTTAACTCGACCTTACCAATGCCCAACGGGGCTGGAATCGCGTCGATGAACGAACCGAGCTCGCTTGCAGGCAAAGACCAGACCTCCACCTCAATCGCACATCCATTTTCAAAATCACGCACTAAACCAGGTCTAAAGGGTGGTCCACCGGCAAGTGCATAAAGACGATAATTTTTCGAGGTGGTGGTGTTTGATTCAAGCGTTCCACCCCGCTCGGTAAGTTGCCAATTTAAGGGTAATCCTGCTAAATGAGCCCCACAGACAACGAGTGAAATTCGATCACTGGAATTGACCAACGGACGTTTTTCCTGGTCATCTATTGCATCAGTTATTGGAAGATTTATTGCACCAAGCGGGAGAGCAAAATCGCATTGTATTTTGTGCGCATAACAAAGCAGTCTCCGATCAGACTGTGCCATATGAGTTAAAGTGATACCAAACGGTAAACCATTTTCCAGTTGGCCACAGGGAATCGCAATGCCACAACAATCCAACAGATTCATAAAATTTGTGTAATATCCTAAATTACTATTTAATCTAATTGGATCACTTTGTACAGAATCAATGCGATAGGTTGTACCGACCGTCGGAGTCACTAGAAAATCGACTTGATTCAGGATTGAATTAGCTTGTTGCCGATATGTCTGCATTTTATATTCTGCCTTGAATGCCTCACTCGCTGTCTTATCACGCCCTCCGCCAATAATCGTATTGATAACGGCTAACAGCGCTTCCGGCTTAGAATTGATTAAATCTTCGATTGCAGCATAGCGTTCAGCAACCCAGGGGCCTTCGTACAATAATCGCGCCGCCTCGAGGAAACAGTTAAAATCGATCTCTTTTTTGATGCCCCCTATTTTTTCCAGTTTGGCAACGCTCTCTGAAAATAATGCTTGCGCAGATTTATTGCCATAAAACTCCAGTTGTGATTGTTTCGGAACAGCAAAAACGAAATTATTTTTTATATCACCAAAATGACGGTGGTTATTTTTAAATTCACATTTCTTTGCGTATTGGTCCTGTTCATCATAACGGGCAGCCACATTGAATACATCGTTTGCATCGCTTGCCGTCAAAGCAAAAATATTGACACAATCCAGACTTCGGCACGCAGGTACCACACCTTGCATGCTCAATAATCCTTTTGATGGTTTAAGTCCGACAATATTATTTAACGCCGCAGGCACTCTTCCTGAACCTGCCGTATCGGTTCCTAAAGAAAAACTAACCAGCCCGAGTGATACTGCAACAGCCGATCCAGCACTGGAGCCGCCTGAAATATAATCCTTGTTAAATGAATTTCGGCAAGGTCCCCATGGTTCAGGTGAACGAACACCAACCAGGCCGGTGGCAAATTGATCCATGTTCGTTTTACCAATTGGAATAGCTCCGGCATTGATTAACGCCTGGACAACAAAGGCCGATTGCTCAGGGATATAGGTATAATCAGGACATGCCGCGGTCGTTGGAATACCCTGAAGATCAATATTATCTTTAATGGCAAATGGGATGCCATATAGTGGTAAGGTATCTGGTTTAGACTTTTCTAATCGCTCTAAATAGGGCTCAAGCTCTTGCATATTTAAACGATGAATCCAGATATTGTACTCAGGATATTTATCACATTGTTGTAAAATCAAATCGACCAGTGCTCGAGGTGTTAACTCGTTAGTCGAATAAGCTTTCTGTAAGGCTAATAGCGATATATTCATATTACAAGTCTTCCTGGATAACTAACAAACCCTGGCCTGCTCCAACCTGACTGCCTTTATGGCGACTAATATCATATACTGTCCCATTGTGCGTTGAGTCAATTGTTATTTCCATTTTCATGGATTCTAAAACAACTAAAGGTTGCCCTATTTTCACTGCTTCGCCCTTTTTAACTAAAATCTCCCAGACACTGCCCGATACCGTACTTTGAATCACAATGCCATTTTCCGGTAAAAACTCTTCATCCAACAAGTCCGCATCGAGATCCTGTTCTGAATCAAAGTTGATTTGCCCAGAAGCAATCCATTGTTGAAGTTCATCATCAAAGGCTTTTTTTCTTTTATCAGTAAACGTCTCAATTGATTCCGCATTGTTTAATAAAAATTCCTTGTATTCGGATAATTTAAAGTCGAGCTGTTCTATTTTTATCGGGTATCGCCCATTTGGGAAATCTTTTCGAATTTGTTTTAATTCTTCTGCGCTTACTTCAAAAAACTGGACTTGATCAAAAAATCTCAACAACCACGGTTTAGCAAATTCTTTAGTTGTTTTGTAGCGGTTCCACATTTGTAAAGTACGACCGATAAACTGGTATCCGCCTGGACCTTCCATACCATAAACACATAGATAGGATCCTCCTATCCCAACAGAATTTTCCGCTGTCCAGGTGCGGGCAGGATTATACTTTGTTGTTACCAACCTGTGCCGTGGGTCAATCGGTGTGGCAACAGGTGCACCTAGATATACATCACCAAGCCCCATAACCAGATATTTTGCATTGAAGACAATGTCTTTAACATCATTGATACTATCAAGCCCATTAATTCGACGAATAAATTCAATATTACTTGGACACCAGGGGGCGTCTTTACGAACAGACTGCATGTATTTTTCGATTGCCTGGTGACAAGCCTTATCATCCCAGCTCAAGGGTAAATGAACGATGCGGGCAGGCACCGAAAGCTCAGAGCTGTTATCAATATTTTTTTCTAGATCGTCTAATACCGTTAGCAAATCATCGAGTGGCAATATATGATTATCATAGTGAATTTGTAATGAACGAATACCCGGTGTTATATCAATAATACCTTTTATGTTTTTTTCTTTTACCCGTAAATACATCGCATGAACACGAAAGCGTAGCTCTATATCAAGTACTAATTGACCGTATTCGATAAGAAGATATTTGTCGCCGGCAGGCCGGTACACGATTTGTGGGCCGTATTGATCCTCAGGAATCGTTTTCAGGATTGGTGTTCGATCGATAACTGAATCAATCGAGCCTGGAGAAATCTCTACATCAGAATAGGTTAAATCAGATATCATTTTATTTTGATTGATTTCTTTAGTCGCAGCAGCATTAACATCAACAGGGACAAAACGTATTTTATCGCCCGCCGTTAATTGGCCTAATTTCCATAAATCTGCAGCAATAACTGTTACCGGGCAGACAAATCCACCGAGTGATGGACCATCCGGACCGAGAATGACGGGCATATCACCGGTGAAATCAACACTACCGATAGCATAAGCATTGTCATGTATATTGGATGGATGCATGCCAGCCTCACCACCATCAGTACGTGCCCATTGTGGTTTCGGGCCGACTAAACGTACTCCGGTACGGCTTGAGTTATAATGGACTTCCCATTCTGACTCAAAAAATAGTTTAATATCATCCGGTGTAAAAAAGTCAGGCGCACCATGTGGTCCATAGATAACATGAATTTCCCAGTGGCGACGAATATCAGGAATAAGTTCACTGGGAAATGACTTTGAAATAACCTGCCGTTTTGCGAAAGGTATATTTAAAACATCACCGGCCCGAATCGAACGCCCAACATGTCCACCAAACTGACCCAGTGTAAAAGTTGATTTTGACTGCAAATATTCTGGGCAATTAAATCCATCTTTTACCGCCAGATACGCTCTAGCCCCGGCATCTTCAATTTTACTAATCGTCAGGACTTGCCCTGGCTCGACATCAATCACCTGCCAAAATGGTAATTCCTGATTATCCAGGTGGGCTAACATCTTCGCACCGGCGAGGACAATCTGGGTAACACAATTAAACTTTAGGGTTGGGCCATTTAAAGTTATCTCTAAACCGGCTGTATTCGGTTCATTCTCCAGTATTTTGTTAGCATACTGGAATGACAAACTGTCAAAAGGACCAGATGGTGGTACACCGACGTCCCAATAACCAATTCGACCTGGGTAGTCTTGAATCGTTGTCATGGTTCCACCGTTAATAACATCGATGGTATTTGGTAGATAATCGAATTCATTTAGGAAGCGCGTGAAAATACGTCCTTCTTCAAATACGACTGTTTCAAGTATTTGTCTTACATATTGGTTATTCGTTTCTACGCCATATATATTGATATTTGCTAAAGTATCATGCAGGTTCGAAATAGCCTGTTCTCGAGTATCCGATTTGACTACCACTTTTGCTAACATGGGATCAAAATAGGGTGAAACGTCTACTCCAGACGAAACCCAGCTATCTATTCGCACGCCATCAGCAACTGGAAATTCAACCTGACTCAATAATCCAGAAGAGGGTTGAAAATTCTTATTTGGGTCTTCGGCATATAACCGAGCCTGAATAGCATGACCATACGGTTCCAAGTTTTTTGGTAACTGCGACATCTCACCAGCCGCTAAGTCGATCATCCATTTTACCAGGTCTACTCCAAATACTTCTTCAGTTACACCGTGTTCCACTTGTAAGCGAGTATTGACCTCTAAAAAATAAAATCGATCCGTATCTTGATCATAGATATATTCAACAGTTCCTACATTTCTATAGTCAATGGCCGAAACCAGATCGATCGCCTTGCTTTGCAGCTCAATGCGTACGGGTTCAGGAATATTCGGTGCAGGTGTCTCTTCAATAACTTTCTGGTTGCGCCTTTGTGTTGAGCAATCACGTTCACCTAATGCTATTGCGGTACCTTTTCCATCGCCAAATATTTGTACCTCGATATGACGAGCATGTTCTACGAATTTTTCTAAAAAGACGCCGTCATTTGAAAAATTGTTTGCACTCAGGCGACGGACCGAGTCAAATGCATCGCTTAACTCCTGTTGGCTCCAACATAGTTGCATGCCGATACCTCCACCACCTGCTGTACTTTTTAGCATGAGTGGATAACCAATTTCATCACCAATTCTAAGAGCCTGTTCTAGATCATTTACTAAATCACTACCCGGTAACAGAGGCATATTATTCTGGCGGGCCAATTCGCGTGCACTGTGTTTTAAACCAAAGGCCTGCATTTGGTCGGCCGTCGGGCCGATAAAAGTGATACCGCTCTTTTCACAACGTGTAACAAATTCTGGGTTTTCACTGAGAAATCCATAACCGGGATGAATGGCTTCTGCACCACTTGCTTTGATAATGGAAAATATTTTATCTTGATTTAAATAGGTATCAGTGGCCCGGCCCTCACCTAATGAATAGGATTCACTAGCCATAGTGACATGTAATGACTCCGCGTCTGTCTCATTGAAGACGGCGACTGACTGGATGCCCATTTCGTTGAGCGTACGAATAATGCGAGTGGCGATTGCACCTCGATTTGCAATTAAGATTTTTTTGAACATAGGCTTGTAACATTTAATACAAGTGATGGGTCGTCCCATCGTAATACGTTTGCCTAACGGGTCGTCCCACAGACAAATAAGATTTTATTAATCTCAAATAAGATTTTATTAATCCCAAATAAGAATCTCGACAGGAGTAGGATTATAGCCATTACATGGATTATTAAGTTGCGGACAGTTAGAAACCAATACTATCACATCCATTTTCGCCTCTAGCTCAACATATTTTCCTGGTGCAGAGATTCCATCTTTAAAAGTTAAACCACCTTCTGGTGTAATCGGGACATTCATAAAAAAATTTATATTGTGTGTAATATCACGTTTACTCATCCCAAACTGTTCATTTTCAGCTACCGCCAACATCCAGCTATCCCGACACGCATGCATACATTTTTTTTCGAGAGCATACCTTACCGTATTGCTTTCTGTCGCACAGGCTCCGCCTAATGTATCATGACGACCACATGTATCCGCCACAATTTCCAGCATCGGATGGCATTCGTTTGACATTAAAACCGTACCGGTAGAAAGATAGACGTTGCCTTGCTCCCTGATGGTATCCATTGCGCTGTATCGTTCGGTTGGATCTTCAGCAGAATAAAACAGCGTATCAGCGGCTTGATTCCCTTCCAGATCTAATATTCGCATAGTTTGGCTATTTTTAATCTCATGCATAAAATAATCGCCCGCAGGGACAATCTC
>CAMYMO010000456.1 GCA_947259425.1 uncultured Ectothiorhodospiraceae bacterium
TTAAACAACATGGCGGTGAACAGTATCATTATATTCCGGCATTGAATGACAGCGATGAGCAAATAGAATTATTAGTAAACCTGATCAAACAAGAAGGCCATGCCTGGGCTGAAATTGATAGTGCTACCCAGAAACCCAATGGCACTGAACGAGCGAAGCATTCCACTGAAATGGGTGCCGACAAATAATAAATTATTAGAGTACGAATCCATATCTTCTGTCATTCCCGCGAATACCCACTATAGACTCTCTTGAAGGGCACTATGGGCGGGAATCCACATAGATTAAGATTGCCGACTTCTGGATTCCCCTCTCCAGGGGAATGACATGCCCCCTATTTACTGGATTCCCCTCTCCAGGGGAATGACATGACGCCTATTTACTGGATTCCAATATCGCTATTAAGGAGGCTAATATCTCCATATTGGTTTGCCGCATCAATAAAAAAGGGAGCCGAAGCTCCCTTTCTTTATTACTTAAAATTAATATCTCAGATTTAAAATATTAACCTTGCTTGCCACGATAGTCAGAAATACCAGGGTTGCCATTTGCGCCCAGGATCTTGGGTACATTCAGCTTTTTAACCTTGGCCACTTTCTCGCTACGCAGGTACTTGGCTACAGTTTCCCAGATAGGCTCACCCGGAGCTTTACTGCCAACCGTCGCCCAACCGGAAACCTTATAGTTTTTATCCAGTTCAATCTCGGTACCATCATCAAGACGCATATCGGTGACCCGTTTATCAATGGGTTTGTTGATATCCATGGTGTAATCCATACCACCAACACGTACCATATCACCACCCTGTTGTTTATACGGGTCGGTGTTAAACAGGTTGTCGGCCACGTCTTCCAGGATCAGTTTAATATCTGAACCTTTCATCTCACGCGCATAGGTCTCTGGATAGGTGATGCAGGTCTGGTCCATGACGTTATCCATCGTGATGGATTGGCCTGGTAATACGGTGGTTCCCCAACGGAAACCCGGTGACAATGAAATTTGAGTATCATTTACCGCATTCAGCGCATCACAGATGATTTGATCGAAAGTACCATTGAAGTTACCACGACGGAATAATTCGCCGCCATCCGGATCAGCTACCGCTAATTCTTCAGTCAAGGTGTCAACATAAGGCTTACGAACATCGTCAATATATCCGGTCATCTCTTTATCCGCTTCAAGCAAGTTAGAGAAAACAGGTAATAAACGATAGCGGAAGTCCTGTACCTTACCGTTACGAACATCCAGTTGCATGAAACCAAGGAATTTACCATTCGAACCGGCATTGGTCACCAGGGTTTGACCACCCTTGTTTTTCACCACGGTTGGCGATGGAACACCATCATGGGTATGTCCACCGAAGATGGCATCGATTCCAGAAACGACCGAGGCCATTTTAAGATCCACGTCCATACCGTTATGAGAAATAACGATAACCGCATCGGGCTTTTCAGTCTCACGAACCATGTCAACCGTACTTTGCATTTCTGCATCACGGATACCGAAGGTCCAGTGTGGGATAAAGCGACCTGGATTGGCAATTGGAGTATATGGGAAGGCCTGACCAATCACCGCAACTCTGACGCCACCCATGTCTTTAATCGTGTAGGGCTTAAAGGCACGAGAGGTATTTTCATCAAAGCCTTCGAACTCGCCAAACTCATAATCAAAAGAGGATTCATCTTTTACAAACACGTTTTGGCAAACGAAATCGCCTTTAAAATCTCTGACGTTTGAGATGACTTCTTCATCCAGATAGGTGAATTCCCAGTGACCGGTCATCACGTCAACACCTAGCATGTTGCACGCGCCCACCATGTCTTTACCACGAGTCCAGTAGGCCGTACCCGAACCTTGCCAGGTATCGCCACCGTCGATTAATAAGGTTCGATTGGCACCATGATCTGCGCGTAGCTTTTTAACCAGGGTACGCAAATGCGCGAAGCCGCCGACTTTACCGTATTTTTTTGCCGCCTCAATATAATCGAGGTAGGTAAATGCATGTGATTCGATACTGTTGGGTGCAACACCGAAGTGTTTAAGCAACTTCTCGCCCACAATATGAGGAGGCTGGCCGAAATTGCCGCCAATCCCAAGGTTCACATTGGGCTCACGAAAATAAATTGGATTCAATTGAGCATGACAATCCGTCATATGCATTAAAGACACATTACCAAATTTTGGGACGTTATAAAGGTCTTCAGGACTACGGGCAGCAGCAGCACCGCTGGTGGCCGTTCCTTTGGTAGAGCTTGATTCATTTTTATCGCACCCGGGTACGAGTCCTGCGGTTGCAGCAATACCCATTAACTGGATAAATTCACGACGGTTAAGAGACATTAATCTCCTCCTGATAACTAACAAATTGATTTAAATAAATGAACAGGCCTAATTGGCATGCCGGTAATTTTCTTATTTCGGCCGAGTATGACACGATTTAGAACGATTTTAAATTTCGTCCTGAAAACAGCGCTGATTTTATTACATTCTACCGACGGTTGGGATACTAAAATCGGAATAATTCGACGCTAAACAGCTGAATTGACTGCAATATGCAGCGATATGACGCTTCAGACCAAATTCTGCAGGTTTTGTCTTTCAGGATCGGCTTTTTGGTGGATATTTGGCTTTAATGACTCGATATCCGAGCAAACAGAGTAGACACAATACGAACAGAACCGGTCGAATCTTATCCAGCTTCACCAGCCAGTAAAAATGCAATACCGCCAATATCGCGATAGGATAGATCAGTCGGTGCAGAGAACGCCATTTTTTGGCCAATTTCCTTTGGCTCCAACGATTTGAGGTCACCGCCAGTGGTAGCAAACCAAGAAACGAAAGCATACCGAAGGTAATGAATGGCCGTTTTATGATATCCAGACCAATCTCCTGCCAATCAAAAAACTGGTCAAACCATAAATAACTGTTCAGGTGCAACAATATATAGAAGAAGCAAAACAGACCGAGCATGCGTCGAATCAGAATCGGCCAGGTTTGGCCAAGCGCATCGCGTAACGGTGTCATGGTCAAGGTGATGATTAACAGGATCAAACCCCACTCACCCAGGCTGCGGGTCACCACCTCAATCGGGTTTGCCCCAAGTTGATTGGTAAAAAGTGAATATACCAACCAGGCTAATGGCGACAAACAAAGAATAAACAGGACAATTTTTAGCGCAATACGCTGTGGCTTCGACATCAAGACGATTCTATCTGAAAAACTAGATCGGTTTGCGTTTAGTAATACTTACGCAAATCCATGCCTTTATACAAGTCCGCAACCTGTTCTTCATAGCCATTAAACATCAATGTTTTTCGCTTCAGGAATTCTCCGATGCGACGTTCACGCTTTTGGCTCCAGCGAGGGTGATCTACCTTTGGATTTACATTCGAATAAAAACCATATTCACGTGGAATTGCCTCTTCCCAGCTCGAGACCGGTTGCCGCTCGACAAAGTTGATTTTGACAATGCTCTTGATACTCTTGAACCCATATTTCCAGGGGACAACCAGGCGAATAGGCGCCCCATTTTGTTTCGGCATCGTCTCACCATACAATCCGACCGCCATCAGCGTCAGCGGATTCATTGCCTCATCGATGCGTAATCCTTCTTTATAAGGCCAGTTAAGCGTTCCCCGACGCGTGCCCGGCATTTCTTCTTTTCGGACCAGGGTCGTAAATTCAACAAACTTGGCCTTGGAGGTTGGATTAAATCGCTTGATTAGATCCGCCAGCGGAAAACCAATCCAGGGTATTACCATCGACCACCCCTCGACGCAACGCAGGCGATAAATCCGTTCTTCAAGCACATGTGGCTGTAATATATCTTCAAGGGTGTAGGTGCCGGGTTTTTCAACGGCACCGGCAACCGTGATAGACCAGGGATCCGTGGTGAGTTGTTGGGCACTTTTGGCCGGTGAGTATTTATCGGTGCCGAATTCGTAAAAATTATTGTAATGGGTAATATCCTGATGCGTCGTCAGCTCCTCATCCAGGCGATATATCTTCGATTTCTGATGTTGCAGCGGCTTGTTACCGTAACCTGCCTGGGCCGTCCCCAATAATGGCAGCAATGAAATACCGGCTAAGGATTGCATGAAATGGCGACGATTTTGATAAACCGCTTGATCGGTAATTTCTGAACTGGGAATATCCTGGGGGCGTTTAATGAGCATAATTACTCCGAATAGCTGATTTCTGGATTGTGTCTAATAATGAGTCTAGTCTGGCACAAAAGTTCGCCAGAATTGTTAACATTTTCATCACGAAACGAGCCTCACTATTAATTTTCATGGGATTTTGCGCTAGTATTGGTAGCTCAACCTCGCGACAAGAATATAAATAGATGTCTGACGCCGAACCACGATCGATCAACAAAACCCTGGTACAAGTAAGTAAGGCCAAGGGCGAAACACGTACTTTTCAGATCTACGACGAAAAGTTCCTCGACATCACCATAGATAACTTATTCGGCCAAAAAAACTATCAGTTGAATTTATGTATGCTCGAACCCTGGCCGGTCCGGAATCGCGAGTTTTCCTGGCGTTGGTTATTGAGCATGGTCTACTTCGCCTTCGCCGCCCTGGCTTATATGAGTTATTTATTTACCCACGGATCAGGCGAGATGCTCAGCCGGCTGATCCCCTTCTTCGTGATTTTTATCTTATTATTATTGGGCTCATTATTAATGTTTATGTATCGCTCACCGAACGTGACCGAATTCCGAAGTCGCTATTGTGGGTGTGTGTTAATAAGCTTGTTATATGGCAATCCAGGAAAGGAAGCCTTCAATCAGTTTGTGGATGAGTTAAAACAGCGCATTCTCGCGGCCAGTCAGTCTGTCCGCATCGACAAACATCGAATGTTGATCAATGAAATAACCAAGCTAAGACGTTTACGTAACGAAAGTATTATTACTGAACGAGATTATGTTGCCGCATCTCGACGCATTCCAAATATGCGCGCCTAATGAACCTCTGAACGAATCCAGAGGTCCCTGACAGTTTATGCGGCCGCCGCTTTCTTAGCGCTCTTTCGAAACGTTAGTAAATCCCCATCGACGTCGATTTCAACCACATCATTCGGTAAGAATTTACCGGCCAGGATATCCTGCGCCAGCGGATTTTCCAGTTGTTGCTGAATCGCGCGTTTTAAAGGTCTTGCGCCATAAACCGGATCGAAACCCGCTTCGCCCATTTTATCGATCGCGGCTTCAGTAATATCCAGACCCAGATCTCGCTCTTTAAGACGCGTACGTAGATATTCGATTTGAATATTGGCAATTGCACGAATCTGTTCTTTCAATAATGGATGGAATACCACGACCTCGTCGATACGATTGATAAACTCAGGTCGGAAATGCTGGCTGACATTTTCCATTACCGCCGATTTCATTGCCGCGTAGTTTTCTTCACCGGCCAATTCCTGGATATGTTGTGAACCGATATTTGATGTCATCACGATGACGGTGTTACGAAAATCGACGGTACGGCCCTGACCATCGGTTAGACGACCATCGTCTAATACCTGCAACAAGACGTTAAACACATCCGGATGGGCCTTCTCTACTTCATCGAGTAATACCACTGAATAAGGTTTACGGCGCACGGCCTCCGTTAAGTAGCCGCCTTCTTCGTATCCAACATAGCCAGGAGGCGCACCGATTAAGCGTGCCACTGAATGTTTCTCCATAAACTCGGACATGTCGATGCGCACCATTGCTTCATCAGTATCAAACAGGAATGAGGCCAGTGACTTGGTTAATTCGGTTTTACCGACACCGGTTGGACCAAGGAATAAAAACGAACCATTGGGTCGATTCGGATCAGATAAACCGGCACGTGAACGTCGAATTGCATCGGAGACGGCCGATACGGCTTCACCTTGTCCGATGACACGTTTATGAAGTTCATCTTCCATGCGTAACAGTTTATCGCGTTCGCCTTCGAGCATTTTTGAAACCGGAATGCCGGTCCATTTTGAAACGACTTCGGCAATCTCTTCGTCGCTTACTTTGTTACGCAGTAACTTCGTTTCCTGCATTTCGGCTTGCCCGGCCATATCGAGTTGTTGTTCCAACTCAGGGATGCGACCGTATTGCAACTCAGACATCCTGGCCAAATCACTTGCGCGACGCGCTGTCTCTAATTCCATACGCGCCCGATCGAGTTCTTCTTTAATATGTTGCGTGCCTTGTAAGGCTGCCTTTTCAGCGACCCAGATCTCTTCAAGATCTTTATATTCACGTTCGGCCTTGTCGATCTCTTCCTGTAAATTATCCAGGCGTTTTTTCGAGGCCTCATCTTTTTCTTTATTCAGGGCTTCTCGTTCGATCTTGAGCTGAATTAATTTACGATCGAGTTTATCCATGGTTTCCGGTTTGGAATCGATCTCCATCCGAATCCGGCTCGCGGCTTCATCGATTAAGTCGATGGCTTTATCCGGTAATTGCCGATCC
>CAMYMO010000457.1 GCA_947259425.1 uncultured Ectothiorhodospiraceae bacterium
AACCTAAAGCAGTTTTAAAAGCATTAAGTGCATAAAATGCTAACAAACGCTTCAAAATGGACTGGTGTAAACATCGCTCCTATCGTCGCAATGTTCACACCAGCCATTTAAGCGAACGTTAGGAGTCAAATGGATCCAAATGAAATACAAGTAAAGGAGCATCTCGAATCGAGTGGATTTACATGCGAGGAATTTTCAAAAGAAGAAAAGCGAAAAGGAAAAACACCTGACTTCCGTGTTTATAAAGATGATGATCTTATTTTTTATTGCGAAGTTAAAACCCGAGATAAAGATTGCTGGCTAGATAATGAACTGGACTCTGCAGAAAACGGTGAAATTGTAGGTGGCATGCAAAATGATCCAATCTTTAATTCATTAACTACTCATATTCACAAAGCTGTTAAACAACTTGACGCTGTTAACCCAGAACAAGAAGCCCCAAATGTTCTCACGTTAGTGAATCATGATAAAAACTATGGTCTTAATGATCTTATAGAAATAGTGACTGGCAATTTTTATTCGGAAAATGGTGATGTTGACCCTATCTCTAAACAATATTCAGAGGGTCGTATAAAAGAAGAGAAAAAAAGGATAGATTTATATATTTGGCTAGATGATCATAAACCTGATCGGATGCTGTACAGCCAAACAAATGAAAATCACCATTTAAAGCTATGCGAGGCATTTAATGTTGATCCAAATTCGATACAACAAATTGACTCCTAACAAATCAATCAAGATCGCCCGCAAAAAGCGCGGGCTGGGACCTCGCTAATCGCTCGGCCCCTTATTTCAAACGTTAGCTCTCATATGAATAAAACAGATTACATAAAACTAATACCCGAATTAAAGGAATGGGAAGAACATAATGGTCATCCATTTAAACCCGATGAATGGATTAGTTGTGTAGGTAACTATGAACACGCAATTGGGTATACAGAACTATTTTGGCCTGAATTATATGAATATGATGGCTGTATTTTTGTAGGCTCAATGCCAGACATAGAAAATTATGAAACTTGGTTAAAAGAGACAAAAGGCAACAAACAATCTGTAGAAGCAGTGATAAACCATGTCCATATTACTGATATTTTTCAGGCTGAGCAATTGTCACCTTCAGAGGCACAAATCAAATATCTTGGAAATAAGTTAAAAGAAATGTGGTTTGCAAAAGCTAAATTAGAATTTCCTGGGAAAAAAATATCTGTCGAGTTTTATGAAAGCGATGAAAATGATTTGGTAGAATACCAAGTCACATTATTTCAAAATGATAAAAAGAGCTAACAAGGTGCTCGTTCGGACGCAAACTACGCTGCGCTTCGTTTGCGCCGCACAGCTTCGTCGTTAGGCTTAAGATATGTATATATTCTTACTCTCACTAGAGTGAGTTATCAGTAAGTCATTAAAAGGAGGCAATAGTATGAACGGAACAAGGCAAACATCAGATAAACCACACCAAGCACCATCAAAACGTTCACTTCGATTAACTTTTATATATGGGGGTAAAGATATTCGACTGGAGTCCATAAAATCTATCGTAATGATTGTGCCTAATTCAGATCGCTTAGAAAAGGAGGAGAACACGGCGGGATTCTGGTATGAAGTTAGAGATAAAGAAAATCGAACACTTTACCGTAGGATCACTGATAACCCAATAAAATATGCTGCGGAAGTACGATCAGATGATCCCAATGCACCACTTAAATGGGAAGAAATTAAGGAACCAAAAGGCAGCTTTGTTTTACTAATACCCGATATTGAAGAGGGGCACAGCGTTGTCTTTTTTAGCAGCCCATTGGAACTCATGCAAGAAAGGGAAAAGGCGCAAGAAATCGCTCGTTTTGATATTACCAAGCGAAACCAAGGAAAGGAGGCGGGATAATGGGAGCTACAGACGGACAAATCATAGGAGTTACAAAAATTGTTGATAACGGTCCAGCATCTGATCGTTTCAATCTCATTATTGTGTCTGAAGGATACCAGCAAAACGAATTGGTTAACTTTGCCAATCATTCTCAGCAATTCGTTCAACACATGTTTTCTAATCCACCTTTTGATGAATTACGATGTGCAGTTAATGTTTATAGATTCGATGTTTCATCTACTGACAGCGGCGCCGATGATCCCGCAGCCTGCGGAGGAACAGGGGCCATACCTGCGACTTACTTCGACGCTTCATTTTGTAATGGAGGGATTCGCCGCCTTTTATTAGTTGACTCTGCTTTGGTAAGAAATGTTGTTGATGCAGAGGTGCCAGAGTATCACCAAATAATAGTTATCGTGAATTCAACCATTTGGGGTGGCGCTGGAGGTAGTATTGGCACTACCTCAATTGCTGGTGGATGGGAGAACATCGCCTTACACGAAATGGGGCACTCGGCATTCGGGCTTGCTGATGAGTACAATTATTGGGCAGGTTGCGGAACAGATACGAATCGTGACACCTATGCAGGTGGTGAGCCCGCAGCGCCCAATGTGACAATCGATACCAATAGAAACACTATTAAATGGGGTAATTTGGTACTTCCAACCACGCCTTTACCTACAACCTCTAATCCTGATTGCACTCAGTGCGATGGTCAAGCCAGTCCAGTGCCTGTTGATACTGTCGGAGCGTTCGAGGGCGCGCGCTATTATCATTGCGATATTTTTCGCCCTGAGTACAACTGTATGATGCGAAACCTGACTCATTTTTGTGCCGTTTGTCAAAGTAGGATCCGAGAAACATTAACACCGTACTTAGCTGAATGTTACGCACCAATTTTTCAAAGGAATAATTGGCTGGCTTGTTTAATTTTGACCATAGTCTATACAGTAGTTATTGCAGCACTAGCAATATTTGCATTATTTTCCAGGAAAATAAGATGTTACATAAAAGGTTTAGTGTACAGAATAAAGCACTGTCGCAAAGGTAACAGTGATCGATGTGTGAGACTATAAGTTCTTTATACTGGTTAGTGCAGTAACCTATATAGAATAAAACAGTATTTGACACATATTATTTGCGAATTAGCCTAACAAGCGCGTCAACACCGACTGCTTACCCCTTCGCTGCGCTATGGGCTAAGCAGCGGGTTACGCGTAACGTTAGGTGTAAAAAACCCATTACAGGAGATTTCTAATGGCTGATCCTCACTGGACAAGTTATGTAGGTATGATTACTGGAATTTCTGGTGCAATAATGGGTTATATTAGTTATCGAAAGAGTAATAACCTAAAATCATTAGATCTACGTCTTGAACTACGAAAAGCTGTTAATGAGCTATACCAAACATATAAACTAGCTGAAGATCAAATAAATAGCGCCTCAAGATCTCGTAGGGCTGTTGCTTCAGCAACAGGCAATTATAACTCTGGCCGTCACAAAGTTTGGGAACAATCTGTAGAAAATGACACAAAAATAATTAATGAGATTAAAAATACATTTCCTGAAAAGAATGATTCTTTTAGTATTCTCAGCACAAAAGATTTAGAGTCTAAGTTAGTGGATATTCATGATAAACAGTGCAATCTTAATTCTATTTTAGTGAAATACAAGGATGAAATTACTGCTGATAATGAAACCAGGAATCATTTAAGAGATACGCGTGATAAATTATAAACACCTAACAAGAAAATCAACAAGGACAATTTACTCAATGGGCAAAACCCGCCCATTGAGTAAATTGCCTGTTATTTAGTCGTTATGTTTATTAAAAAATGAAAAATATAATCATTAGTATAGCGTTTGGCTTATTTGGTGCAGCTGCATTTTTGCTTGGCGCGGCTTCAAGTAGTGGCGGAAACTTTGTTGTATTCGCGGCCCCTGCAAAGCTGCTCCAATACGCAGTATTTAATTGGGGGCTTCCGTTAGATGATGTTCAATTAAATAGGTGGGCAGTTATTGTTCAGTTCCTGGGTTATTTTCTCATTTCAATAGCTATTCTTTCTGTAATAAATAAGTTAACTAAAAAACATAACAAATCATTCAACCAGATCGGCGCAAAAGACGCGCCTCCTGGTTAATTCAAACGTTATGTGTAAATATAAATGAAAAACTGGAAGGAAAAATTAACCGAATTATTTTCTGGCTTATCACAAGACCCATTAGAAGATGCTTTTGAATTAATGGACATAGAAGGCACGGAAGAAGAAAAAAATAGTTGGTTATCTATAATCGATATTGCAATTAATGCTGCTGATAAAAATGATCGATCTATTATTGATGTCGTTAATGCTGGTCATGGTTATATTGTCAATGATCCCACTGAAGCTAGAGATATTTTTATGGAACTACGCAATATATATCTTAGCGGTTTAAATAATGAAAAAAACACATAACAAACGGGTCAAGTTCGCTCCCGTTGGTCGCTGGGACGCGCAAAAACCGCGCGCCCCTTACCCTTAACGTTATGCATAAAACAAATATTGACCAATGGAATCCATAGACCAAGAAGCTCGAAAACGGAGGGAATGGGAAGACACCCTATTAAATACCCGAACAGGTATCTTCCTAATCCTGAATGGATTTGCTTTGCAGCCAGATTCGGTTGATATTTTCGTTGCTTTTGCAATCGCAATTATTAATTTATTTTGGGTGCTGGCATCAATTCAGTCACTGATACTGATAAAAGATCTCACAACAAAATCAGAGAAAACAGGGGCACAGTTATTGGTCAGCGAAAGCCTTGGTAATAGGAAAATTCACCATATGTTTAGACCTACAACGATTATTGGTCAATGGGTTCCGGTATCGGTATATATTGGGTGGGTTATTTATGTTTCCCTTCAAATTGACTATATGGTATCTGTTTTAATCCCATGTTTTGGCTTGTTGCCAATAATCGCGGTTATTGCACTGCAAAAGCTAAAAAATGCATAACAATGCAAATTCACTCGGACGCCAAAAAGCGCCGCTCGTTCCTCGCTCTGCTTTCTGCCACCGGTGATTTGCGGCGTTAGCCGTACAATAATGAATAGAGACCAAATCATAAAATTAAGCACCATATTTCATGGAGCAGAAAATACAGAAGACGCTGAGTTAATATCAAAATTAATCGAAAATGGCATTAGCGTTGAAGAAGCAGAGAGATTCATAGCCTTTTTACCAATAGCCTTTGGAAGAGTAATCATAAACCAAATAGGTAATGTACATTTTTCTGGGTTATATAAAATTAAAGAAAATGGTATGGA
This sequence comes from uncultured Ectothiorhodospiraceae bacterium, assembly GCA_947259425.1. GTDB lineage: Bacteria > Pseudomonadota > Gammaproteobacteria > UBA6429 > Thiohalophilaceae > SZUA-24. The sequence goes on from CAMYMO010000457.1 coordinate 5,173, forward strand.
GTTTGAGTTAAATGATGAACCGATTTACCGCTTTGCCGAAGAAATAGCCAATGAAAGTTATATATCTGGCTTAGTAGGCAGAGAAGTATTTTCTGCTATAGCAACAAGAAGCGCAGAATTAAACGCAGTGAATAATGCATTAAATGAAGAAACAGATTTAAATAGCGCTGAATTTAAACCAGTACTATTGTTTGGCTATAAAACACTAGGTAAACGCAAAGGATTATTGAGTGGAATATTCGGCTAACAAACGCTTCAACACGGACCCACCTCTGCGGCGTTTCGTTTGTGGCGATTGCCACAAGCCTCACACCGCACCGGTGTTCCGGTTAAACGGGCGTTATGTGCAATAAAAAATAATATGAAAATATACGGTTATTCAAATGACATCAGCCAGGAGCCTATGGAGCTTAACGAGGTTACTCTCGCTGCCAATCCTGAACTACTGCGCGAATTATCACAGTTTCTTTTACAATGCGCTAAAGGAATAGAAAACAATAAAGAACAATGGAATCATGAACACTTTAGTTCTAAAAAACTTAATTTAAGCAATGAGCCTCAAATAATTGTATTCAATCCTCATGCAAAATAGTAACTTATCACATAACAAGGCAATCAACCTGACACATATTTCAGTGGGCAAAACCCGCCCACTGAAATATTCGCAGGTTATTTAGTCGTTAGGCTCATATAATGAAAAAAGAAAGCACGACAAAAATTTATGTGTCTCACGGTAGTGAGTGGCCAGAGCACGAAGATTTTCTTGTAGGAAATAAAGAGGGTTTGAAAACGCTTATTGATTCAATTAACGAAGCAATTGAAAATGGCGAATCTAAAAATGATCTTTATGAATTTGTTGGGGTCCGATGCTTAGATACGTGCTTTTTTGAGAAAAACCAAGAAAAGGCTAGTATTTTAAATAGTATAATGGGTTGGTCTATATTGTTTTTTGTAGGTTGTGTATTTTTAATCGGAATAATTACAATAATTGGCTGGTTTTAAGCGCAATGGAAACTAATAGGCCTAACAAGTCGTTTAAACCGCAGGGCAAAAACCCGCCCTGCTCGGACGCCGCAATAACACGCGGCGCCGTTTAACTAGGCGTTAGCATCTCAAAGGCGCATTGACAGCTATAATCCAATGGATTATACTTGATTTATGCAAACTATCGTAGAATTGCCTGAATTTCTGAGAAGATCCGAAAAACTTCTGAAGGAACCAGAAAGACAAAGCATTATCAATTACTTAGCATCACACCCAGCCGCTGGTAACATAATGCAAG
>CAMYMO010000458.1 GCA_947259425.1 uncultured Ectothiorhodospiraceae bacterium
TTCTATCAGGATGTATGGAGAAATGCTCAGGGAAGGTTGGGCGAGTGAGGAAAAACGTAAAACCTATTACGACTATATATACGATGAAAGTGAGCGCCTAACACGCCTGATCAATAATGTATTGCATCTGGCACGGATGACCCGAAATGATATTAAATTTGAGTTGAAAACCTGTAGCATTGTGCAACTACTGGATCTTGTGCAGTCGAAAGTCACGTCACAAATAGAAAGAAGCGGTTATATATTGAATACTGAATATGATGATTCGCTAGCCCAGGCGCAAGTAGACATCGATGTGGATTATTTTACCCAGATATTTATCAACCTGGTCGATAATGCAATCAAATTTTCCGTCAATGCAGACAGAAAACAGATCGATATTGGTTGCAGGATGATGGGCGATGATCATGTGCAGTTTTATGTACGCGACTATGGGCCAGGCATTGCCAGGGACCAGATGCGCAAGATTTTTCATTTGTTTTACCGTTCCGAGAACGAACTTACGCGCGAGACCCTGGGAACCGGTATCGGTCTGGCGCTGGTGAATCAGTTGATGCAGGCCATGCATGGCAGTGTCGATGTTATCAACCGTGAACCGGGCGCTGAATTCAGGCTGGAACTGAAGCAACGTTAGTGGTTTGACTGGATACCTTGATCATATACCATATTGATATCCTTCGACTAACATGATTTGTAAAGCATCAACTACTTGCGTAAATTACCATTTCAATATGCCGCTTTTCCTGCTAATGTAATTCAAGGACTTGTCTGCTTTCGGCGGAGAATGTTGCTTCAATCTTAAACTGACGTGATGCTATCTATAGGTCTCTACACGTTTAACAGAGCAATGAGCTACATTTGGCTTATCGCTATATCTAACTGTTTTTTTTCAATATAATTATTCCAGGAACGGGCTTCTACGCTATAAGTCATGACATCTTCCCTGGCAATAAGGTAAGTGAAACATCGGGTCAGTTTTGGTAATCTACTGTAACAAACATTATAAATTACAAAAGTGTTATACGACAGTTCGTATAAGAAGGGAAAATACGACATGTCGTCTAATATACTGTTAGATGCTTACAAAGAAATGACCAACAAAGATAATTTGGTACAAACGCTAATCGATATTCAGGATCATCTCGTACCGATCCTTGATACGTATGAGCAGGCCCTATACCATCACATACTTCGCCATACTCTTTTGGTTGGAAAACGAAATGCCATTATTTCAGTAAAAACTGCAAATATTGGCCTCGGTAAGTCAAAGGCAGGTTCCCTCCCTTCCGAGACTCAAAAAGCGAAGAAGTTGAGGACGCTTGTGGAGAAAGGATGTGTTGAAATCGTTGAGCGTAGTCATAAAGGAACTGAAGTACGCCCAATCTACCCCAAAGAAATTCCTGGATTAGTGCCTAAAGCAGTTGATATAGAAAATCCAAACATTGAGGAAGTTGATTTTTTCGAGGCGCGCATTTACGTTGACGCCTTGCTAGAAAGGGAGGGAGGTAAATGCTTCTACACCCTGCAGAAGATAAATCGGGAGAACTGCGTTCTAGATCACGTCGTGCCGCAATCTAAGGGCGGAGACAATTCATATCGAAATATAGTTGCATCATCCTTTGACTCGAATTCAAACAAAGGCGATAAGAACGCAGATGATTTTGCTAGGGAGTTATACCGAAGCGGCATCTTGAATTTGACAGAAATGCAGGAACTTCTTAAACGAATTGAAGAACTCCAAGAAGGGAAATTGGTTCCACAAATATGAACGCATCTAACAATTACATTAACTTCGCTCCCTTCGGTCGCCGGACGCTCCTGACGTCGCGCCGGTTATGTGAGCGTTATGTGTTAATAGAAAAATCATAAAATCATGGCAATAAGCGAGTTTGAAACAAAAAGGTGCGAAAAATATGTAAGCGAATATATTGCTAAACATAGGCCACCTGCTCATATTCGTAACGAAGTCGATTTGTGCTATCGAATTGAAGATCAAAGCATAATAATTTATGAACTACGTTCAGTTTGGAAAAATCCAGATAAGAAATCAGAAATAATGGTAGCAAAGACTACATATGTGAAAAAATCAAAAACCTGGAAGGTATACTGGCATAAATCAGACATGAAATGGCATAGTTACAATCCTATGCCAGAAGTTAAAACATTAGAAGAGTTTTTATCACTTTTAGAAGAAGATACGAATTGTTGTTTTTATGGTTAAAAAGCACATAACAAGTAAATTAAGTCGTGCGCGAAAAGCACGCACACTTGGACCGGCCAAAAAGCGGCCGGCCGCTTATTAAAACGTTAGGGGTAAAAATAACTTATGGATCGAGTAGCAAGAAATCTTCTAGAAGCTATAAACAACAATGGAGAAATGCCCGCTAAAGATCTCTTGGGTATTGTACCTCGCAGGACTAATGACTATCGCGATTTTTTTGTGGCCGCTAACCTAATGCACGCTGGGTTCTTTGATTTCGATGCAGGTAGCGAGGAGCACACAAATTCTCTAGGAATCACCTCACAGGAAACTGCCATAATTTTCGCGCAAATAATGCTACCTAAAGGAGAATCGTTTGAAATTAATGAGTGTCCTCGTGACTCATGGCATGATCTTCCTGTTAAAGCATTTTCTACAGCCAAAGGGTTCTTGAAACTAGAAGAAATTATTGAAGCAGAGAAAAGAGAATCACGAGATCGAAATATCAAACGTAAAGATTATTTCATGTCAATATTAACAGGAATTATTGTGGCTATATTAGCCAGCTGGTTGTTCCATTATTTTGCATTGGAACGATCTGAGGTAGTTACCCCTAACAAACAGCTCAACAAGGACGCGCCAAAAAGCGGCGCGCCTGTTATCTGAGACGTTATGCATTAAAAACATAGGACATAAAATGCCATCTCCAGAATTAATTAGAGCCTTTTTGTCACAGGCCTCATCATCGGGATCGAGGTCTACGGCACTACAACCACTTGGATGGTTAAGTGGCATACTAACATCTGGTTTAGTTGTTGCAGCTTCATGGGGCGCACCCGAATGGGCTCTTATCTCATTAGCAGTATTGCTAGGGATAACAGTCATTATTTATTTAGTGAGTTACATTGTCTACGCAATTAAGAATCCGGATGCACTTAGATCAGAAAAGTATACATTGTCAAAAATGGCCCTTGAGAAAAATCTAATAGGAGACGATAAAGCGGGACTTATCGAAGTTAGTGATAACGAACTCCCACAAATATCTCCTGCTCTCCCTAATAAAAAGGAGAGTTCAGAATGAAAAATATTGCAATCTCATTAAATGCGGGAACACCAATTCAGCGCAATGAAATTACAAAATTATTTTCCAACAAAAATTGGGCTTATTGGCATTGGATGGATGACTTTTGGATTGTACAAGTTCCCAATGAATATACACCAAAATTATTACACAACAGAATCGAGGAACTCCCAGATATTGGTAAGCCAACAATGCTAGTTTTTGAGTTTCAGGGAAATATTAAGTATTGGGGACGAAACAAGGACGAAGCATGGAAATGGTTAAGTGTAATTGGAAATGCTGAGTAAACATAATGCATAACAAATCATTCGTGTGGGACCGTCTAAAGCGCTGCGCGCTTTATCCGCCCCCACAATTCTAACGTTAGGTGAAAATTCATTAGTGAATAAAGTCCTAGTAATAATCGAATGGTTTTGTGCGCTAGCTACTCTGAGTATTGGGATAAAGTGGTATCTAGATCCCGATGGCAATTGGGAGCCACTGATTGCGGTGTTTGGTATTGGCATTGTTGCAGTTGACATTATTCGTCGAAATCGAAGTAATAAAAGCACTCTGACAAATCGATTCGAGTCAGAAGGCGCAAGGATTCAGCATCGAGAATTATTACGCAAACAAATCCAAGAGGAAATTTATAAGTGTCGAGCCGAAAAGCTCAGGCAAGACGTAATTGTTCGAGACATGTCCAGAGTTGATAATTACCCGGATACGTCTGAAGCAGAAGAAGGTATCTCTTCCTGGTTTAGAGTTTCACTATTAGACACTTATGAGAAGGGGGCGGTTTTAGGGCTAAGTATAGGTGGTTTAAAAGAATGTGAAGGTGGCTATCGTTATGTAGATTCGATTAATGGCGAAAAAAGCGACATCACCGCTTTGCTTATGGCTGATGTTCCATATGATTCTATCGAAGCCGTGAATATGGATGGCGATGAATACTACTATTTTCCTCATATATACTGCTATTTCGATTTCGATGGTGAGCCATATGAAAGAAAATGGTTCGCTGAGCAGATAGATCAACCTCATGGTCGTCCCTACTTTCGCAAAATAGCAGAGTATGATGAGGTCATAAGAAACAACCCTGTCGATGGAGATTTGCATTTTGGCTAGTCGTTCAGCTAATGCACCTAATAATGCGTTCGTTCGGATGCAAACTACGCTACGCTTCATTTGCACCGCACAGCTTGGCCGTTAGGCTTTCAAAAACCAGGAAAAGGTATGGCAAGTCACTATGGATAAATTTTTACAGTTTGTTATTCAGGTGATTCAGATCTTAAGGCCTGATATAAATAAATGGATTGTACGAACCTTTATAATTTCTGGAATAGCACTTTTATCAAAAAGAATTTGGGATCCATATCTACAGTCTATTCTACATAAATACTATCAAATAAATGTGCCCAATACAGAACCAACAGGTTGGGCATTAATCACTATTGGTGTAATCATTTATTTTGTAAATATATATGTTAAACATCTCACAAAGCCAAAAGAAGTAATACCATTTAAGCCAGTGCTCGTCCTAGAATTTTCGCAGGAAGATCCATTTGTATATACTGAACCAGCAGGAGCTACTGGACTTGCGTTAAGAGGTTATCGAGTCAAAGTTACTAATAACGGAGCAGAAGATATAAGTAACTGTATTGTTTATCTTGATAAGATGATTTCGCTTAGTGAACCAGAGTTTAAAAATGCTTTCGTGCCAATAGCACTAATAACACAAAAACAGAGGCAGCAAAATCGCAGAGGCGGGGAATTCAATTTACGTGCCGGGCAACACAAATATATTGAGGTTGCATGGCTAGATGAAGGAGCTGAAAATAGTCAGATCGTACTACAGTACGAAGACCCTACAACAGCGAATATGGTCCAGCGTGGACACTATATATTATCGCTAATTGCATACGGTGGCGGTTCTCCTGTTTGTGCAGACTATCAACTCTACGTTGATGACGGTGGGTATTTACGATTTGAAAATTACTCTGGCAAACAGAGCAATATGTCAGTTTTAATAGAAGAAACAATTGTGGTAGATTTCAAATGGCCAGTCGCAACAGGGTATCAAAAACAAATGGAAGAAAAAGGATATAACCTACGCTGGTCCAGACCAGATAAAGTAGCAAGCAGATGTTCCGAGGGGTACGAAGTAATGTTTAATATTGATCAATATTTAAAAAAGAAACAGAGAATTGAACTGAAGGATGGTTCCGTGCTTATAGGAAAAAAAGCCTAACAAGACGCTTGTTCGGACGCAAACTACGCTGCGCTTCGTTTGCGCCGCACAGCTTAAACGTTATGTGTAAAAATGAAATGAGCGAAGAAAAGTACGAAAAAATAGTTCTCCGTCTTGAGGAAGGAGAAGATGTCTATATTGAAACTCCTTGGGTTGTCGATCTTGGAGAAGGACGTTATCGAATGGAGAACTGCCCTTTCTATTTTTACGGTATAGCCGCGGGAGACATTGTAGGGGCCGAATACTCTGAAGAAGAAGGTCGTTTGGCTTTTACTAAAGTAATAGAAAAATCTGGCAATAAACTTGTAAGGGTCATTTTTGAGAACCCAGCAGATCAAGAAGGCCCAGAAAAGGAACATCTAAATAAGCTCGTAGAAATGGGCTGTAGTTATGAAGGCGCCAACCCAAAGTATATTTGTATAGATATACCGAAAGAAGTAGATCTCTTTGAGGTTTGTAATTACCTCACGGATAATGAAATCCAGTGGAAGCATGCTGCTCCGAGTTATGCAGAGCTTTATCCAGAAGAAGACTAAACACATAACAACGCCATCAAAAGCGACGCCAAAAAGCGGCGCGCTTTATGGCAAACGTTAGGCGCAACAACCACGCATCCTCGGAGCCATAATGAAAATACGTACCGTGGTATTACTTATTGCAACACACTGCACCGTAGGTGTCGTTGGATTTGTTCTCGGAATATACGCGCTACCCATTCTTATCGCTCCGCCTGCTCCAAGCGAAGCAGAGATAAAGGCAATGTCCACGCAAGCCAGGTATACCGCGCAATTCCGCAGGGATCTGAAAGACAGCGATGCTTTTCATTGGGGGGAAGGTGTCGTCTCAGTTGGTCCCAAATTCATCAGCCTTATGGGAAAGCTTGCGCCCGGCCCAGATTACAAGCTCTATCTTTCTCCGGAATT
>CAMYMO010000459.1 GCA_947259425.1 uncultured Ectothiorhodospiraceae bacterium
AACAGGCCAGCGAAGGCTTTTACCAACAGAGCCTCGACAGCAATACGCCAATTCAATTGATCAGAGTCATGGTGGATGGTAATTTACCCCATTACGCTGAAATCAGTGCCGGCAAACATCGATTAACGATCCGATTTTTAGAACCACAAGCCGGTCGACGCCCGTTACAGGCACAAGACAACATCGACTTTAAACTCACCTGTTGCTCCATATGACCTAATATAACTAAGTATGATCAGAAAAGTTAAGTGTCCTAACTGTGGAAAATTATCCGAATGGAAAAAGGACAACTCGTTTCGTCCGTTCTGTTCGGAACGATGTCGTTTAATCGATCTGGGTGATTGGGCTAATGAGTCACATAGTATACCGGGTGATGATTCGTTTCCTCAGCTTGATTCCGATATACCAACAGACGATCTCAAATGATCCCCTTTTCATACCCCTCAAAAAATTAAACAGAGGGTACCCCCCAATCCTCGGCTTTGGCTTCCTCGGCTCTGGCATCCTGCTTCGCCCTAACTCCTCCTTCCATGGAGTCGTACGTCGCCCTACCGGCTACGTGGCCCAGGCCAGCTTCTCGACTTTCCAAATCACAAATCAGTCTCACCTCTTCCATGTAGCCGTCTCCTTATGGAAGAGGGAGTTAACGGAACAGCCATATATCCCGATCAAACCTTTTCGGTATTTCTTATAAGGCATTCCAAAGCGCTGAGATCGCCGCTATACCTTGTGCACCGTGTTGTTGTGCCTGTCCAATATGATCGACGCTCATCCCGCCAAGGGCATAAACCGGGATCGGAATCTGTTTTACAATTTCGCTAAATTTTTCCCAACCCAGTGCCGGCTCGCCCGGATGAGATTGGGTCGGTAGTACCGGTGACAACATCGCAAAATCAGCATCAATCTCAACTGCGTGCTTTAACTCGGCAAAAGTATGCGTGGACACTGAAAATAATTTATCTTTGGAAACCGGACGTTGCTGACAGTCACGTAAACGCTGGCCGGTAAAATGCAGACCTGCTGCTTCAGTTTTCAGGAATAACGCTAATGAACTGTTTAGTATTAGTTTGGTATTCGATGCATGGGTAATCTGAGTCAAACTTGTTGCTAATTCCAGATAGTCAGGATCCGATAATTCTTTTTGACGTAATTGTATCAACCCAAAAGATTGTGCAACCGCTGATTGAATTTTATCTTGGCATTGTTCTAATGTGTCAAATTTTCCGGTGATAAGATAACGATCGGGTAATTGTAGTGCCGATATAATTGCCTTGTTCGCGGCCGGAAATGCATACTTGCTTAAGTCAGCAATATCCGCCCAGAGAATATCCTGGTCTTCGTTACTGACTGCCTCGCCCGAATAGGCTGTGACTTTAAAAACATCTAAATAAACCTGTTTATCAGCATAACCGTGAGGAATGGTGATCAACGGATGGCTTTCGAGGGTTTTAATATTGAGTTCTTCATGCAGCTCACGTTGGAGTGCCGCGATAGGCGATTCCCCTACTTCAACTTTACCGCCGGGAAATTCCCAAAGACCACCTTGATGTAAGTGATCATGCCGCTTAGAGATTAACACCTGGTTTTGATGATTGGTAATTACACCAACCACGACGTGAATTCGATTAGGATCTAGTTTTTGCATGGTCGTATGACCCATGATGGATAATAAAATATCTTAAATTAGGTGCGGTACTCAGCATTGATTTTGACATAGTCATAGGAAAAGTCACAAGTCCATACCGTTGTATTAACTTGACCGCGTTGCAGATTAACCCGAATCGTGATCTCGGAGTTTTTCATCACAGCTTGGCCCTGCTCTTCGGAATACGACGCAGCGATGCCGCCCTGCTGAACGATACAAACCTCATCCAGATAAATTTCAACTTTATCGATATCAAGATTCTCGACACCCGCATAACCAACCGCTGCGAGAATACGTCCCCAATTTGGATCGCTGGCAAAAAAGGCGGTTTTAACGAGTGGTGAATGAGCAATCGCATAGGCGACTTTTGCACACTCAATTTCATCCTGACCCTGCTCAACAACAACATTAATGAGTTTGGTTGCCCCCTCGCCATCGCGAACGAGCGCTCTAGCCAGAGTTTCGCTTAATTCATTTAAAACCATCTGGAATGATTCAAGGTTGTTCTCATCGATTACAATCTGCGATTTACCGGTGGCCATCAACACCAGAGAATCATTTGTCGAGGTATCACCATCGACGGTTATTCGATTGAATGAACGATCCACCGCCTGTTGTAAGCAGTTTTGAAGTAACGATGAATCGATTTTTGCATCCGTCGCGATATAACTTAGCATGGTTGCCATATCCGGGCGAATCATTCCAGAGCCTTTGGCCATACCGGTAATGTTTAGTGTCTTTCCATCGATCTCAATTTTGGCAGAAAATAATTTGGGTACCGTATCCGTGGTCATGATTGCTTCAGAGGCATTTCGCCAACGCTGTTCATCCAATCCAGCACTTAAGTCGTCTAAACATGATGTAATCTTACTGACCGGTAAGGGCTCACCGATCACACCGGTGGAAAAGGGCAGAACTTGATTAACATCACATCCAACGGCCTTTGCAACGCCGGAACAACATGCCAATGCCGCTTCGATACCGGCCGGCCCTGTGCCTGCATTGGCATTGCCGCTATTGATCAATAAATAACGTGGTGTCGTTTCATTAAGGTGTTTCTTGGCAATTTGCACGGGGGCCGCACAAAATGCATTTTGGGTAAAGACTGCAGCAACGCTCGTGCCCTCGACCATTTCAATTAAAACCAGATCCTTGCGATCGGGACGACGAATGTTCGCTGCAATCGTGTTTAATCTAATCCCATCAATGATGAGTGGTAATTCTTGAACCAATAACGTTTCGGCCATAATAAAAGTTGTTCCGTTAACACCCTCTCCCTTCGGGAGAGGGCTGGGGTGAGGGGGTAATAATTACCTGCACGCTCAATGATATATTCACATTCACGCGTGGCCTTCGCCCGGTCTTGTCTCGGTCTTGTCTCGGTCTTGTCTCGATCTTGACATGGATAAAGACTGAATGGCTTAGCTTAATATACTTTGATCACAAAATATTCAGGTGTATCGATTAATAAAACAATAATTCCGAATAAACATTCGGCATAGTTAACTTATTTTACCATGACATTGTTTGTATTTTTTACCTGAACCACAGGGACAAGGTTCATTACGTCCAACCTTACGTCCTTCACGCACAAACGGTTTAGCCTCTTCTTCCTGGTTGGGTGAAGTAATCGAACCAGCCTCTTCGTGTTGAAATTCCATTGGATTTTCATTTTGACGGCGATGCTCTTCTTCCATGCGCTGTACTTCTTCTTCACTGCGAATTTGCACCTTGCTCAAGATACTGATCACTTCATTCTTAAAGCGTTGCAACATTTCACCAAAGAGTTCAAAAGATTCCCGTTTGTATTCTTGTTTTGGATTTTTTTGCGCATAACCACGTAAATGGATGCCCTGGCGCAGTTGATCCATACTGGCAAGATGATCCTTCCATTGCTTGTCCAGGCTTTCGAGGGTCACCGCTTTTTCGAAATGGCGCAGTACCTCAGTACCGGCCTCGTCTTCTTTAGCCTGATAGGCCGCGGCAAGCTCATCTGCGATGCGTTTACGCAATGTCTCTTCATGCAGATCGTCATCTTCTTCGAGCCAGTGACGAATTTCTAATTTAAGCCCAAACTCACCTTCCAACGCCTCTTCCAAACCGGGGACATCCCACTGCTCTTCAATACTTTGCGGTGGAATATAGGTATCAATGACAGCTTGTAAAACATCATCACGAATCGCATAAATCGTTTCGGAGATATCGTCTGTTGACATTAAGTCATCACGGATACTGTATATCTCTTTACGCTGATCATTGGCAACGTCATCGTATTCCAGCAGGTTTTTACGCATGTCGAAGTTATGCCCTTCGACTTTACGTTGTGCATTTTCAATCGCGCGCGATACCAGGTTATGTTCAATCGCTTCACCCTCTTGCATGCCAAGTCGTTTCATTAGACCCGCAACTCGATCGGATGCAAAAATTCGCATCAGGTTATCTTCTAAGGAAAGATAAAAACGCGAGGAACCCGCATCACCCTGACGTCCTGAACGACCACGCAACTGATTATCGATTCGGCGTGACTCATGTCGCTCCGTACCAACGATATGCAATCCGCCCGCCTCTAAGACCTGTTCATGACGTTTTTCCCATTCTTTGCGCAGATCCTCAATTTTGCCTTCTGCAGGATTTTTTAGCGCTTCTACTTCAACATCAAAATTGCCACCTAACACAATATCCGTACCACGACCCGCCATATTGGTAGCAATGGTCACCGCACCGGGACGTCCGGCCTGGGCCACGATCTCCGCTTCACGTTCATGTTGTTTTGCATTTAAAACTTCATGTTTTATGTTTGCTTTTCTTAACGCATTAGAAAGTAATTCCGAAACTTCAATAGATGCGGTACCGACCAACACAGGTTGTTGGCGCGATAGACATTCTTTAATATCTTCGATGATCGCCATGAATTTTTCTTGCTGAGTCAGATAAACCAGATCCGGCATATCGTTGCGTATCATCGGACGATGGGTTGGAATCATCACAACCTCAAGACCGTATATTGATTGGAATTCAAAGGCCTCGGTATCGGCCGTACCAGTCATACCGGATAGTTTTTCGTATAAACGGAAAAAGTTCTGGAACGTGATCGAGGCTACCGTTTGGTTTTCCTGTTGGATCGGAACGCCTTCTTTGGCTTCAACCGCCTGATGTAATCCGTCGGACCAACGCCGGCCTTGCATGGTACGCCCGGTAAATTCGTCGACAATCACCACTTCATTATTGTCATCAACGATATAATCCACATCTTTTTGAAACAGGTAATGCGCCCTCAATCCGGCGTTAATATGATGCATCAGACTTATATTGGCCGCATCGTATAAACTTTCACCTTCTTCCAGCACACCCGATTTAGACAACATCTCTTCGACGTGTTGATGGCCTTCTTCGGTTAAAAAGATCTGTTTGTTCTTTTCTTCGACGGTAAAATCACCAGGACCATCCTCTTCTTCCTGTTTAACCAGGTTCGGTACCAGTTCATTAACGCGATAATATAAATCAGAGCTGTCATCGGACGGACCCGAGATAATTAATGGCGTGCGCGCCTCATCGATTAAGATCGAATCGACCTCATCCACGATGGCAAAGGCATGCGAGCGTTGAAATTTTTCTTCAGTACTAAAGGCCATATTATCGCGCAGATAATCAAACCCATACTCATTATTGGTGCCGTAAGTGATATCCGCATCGTAGGCCGCCTTCTTATCTTCAAAAGATAAACCGGCTATCACCACGCCTACACTCATACCCAGGAAATTATATAACTGCCCCATCCAGGCCGCATCACGTTGCGCCAGATAATCATTCACGGTGACCACATGCACACCTCGAGCAGGCAAGGCATTATGGTAGGCTGCCAGAGTCGCCATTAGTGTTTTACCTTCACCGGTACGCATCTCGGCAATATTGCCATCATTTAACACCATCGCACCGATCAGCTGCACATCGAAGTGACGCATGCCTAACACACGTTTAGAACCTTCACGCACGACGGCAAAGGTTTCAGGCAGCAGATCATCAAGCTTTGCACCGTCTTCCAGGCGTTTGCGAAATTCGCTGGTTTTTTCCTTTAGTTCATCATCGCTGAGTGCCGCGATCGAGTCTTCAAGTCCATTGATGATATCCACTGTCTTGCGATATCGTTTAACCAGGCGATCATTGCGGCTGCCAAAAACTTTTTTTGCTAGTGCTAACATGTTTTGTCGTCTTTAATTTTTGTTTAATGATTACTAACAGGATGCCCATACAAACCGCAGCCAACCTATCAATTGAATTCATACCGTGATTCGAAATCGGTAAAACCCCGTATTCTACAGGTCCAACTTAACTTTGTCCCAGTTCATTGAATATTTGGGGTCTGAGTCGTATTTTTAAACGCAGAGTCTACACGCGGAAATTTTTGCAAAATACGACTCTGCCCCCAATTATTTGCCTATTATTATTTCTTGTCTGACTTTACGTTTATTTGGCCATCAGGCGAAATTTCAAGCGGGGTTTCGGGGAAATCCTCTGCGGTCAGCTTGGCAATCAACTTGGCCGCCCGGTGCTGGGGATCGAGCGTCGGCCCATTGGGTCTTATTTGCTCTGCGGATATTATTTGACCAGAGTCAAACTCACCATTAGCCAATAACGTCACACTGAGAATAGGGGCTAAGCCATTAAGCCCCCTCACGTTTATCCCATAGTAAGTACAAAAATTACCCAAACTATAGGCAATCAAATGCCCCTGATAAAGCTCGATCGCTCTCGGAACATGTGGGCCATGCCCAATCACTAACGCGG
>CAMYMO010000460.1 GCA_947259425.1 uncultured Ectothiorhodospiraceae bacterium
GACAAGAAAAAGGCGCAAGCCGAAACACCATAATATGTGGATTCCCTTCTTCAAGGGAATGACAAGCACCATAATATGTGGATTCCCTTCTGCAAGGGAATGACAAGCACCATAATAAGTGGATTCCCTTCTCCAAGGGAATGACAGGCACGATACTATGTGGATTCCCTTCTGCAAGGGAATGACAAGCACCAAATTATGTGGATTCCCTTCTTCAAGGGGAATGACAGGAGAAAATCAGGTTATGTGGCGGGCAAGGCAATGACGCGAGCAAACCGGGTAAAACGGAGTGCCGGTATTAATACTCTAAGGTCTTCTCTGCTAACTTGCTGTCATCAATTTTGACTAACCGGTCGCCCTCGAAAAACAAAGTGAGTACTCGACGTTTTGTCTTGTTGAAGCCTTTTCGATCCGTATGTAAATAATCCCAACGATCTTGATGAAACGGATCGGTTAACAATGGGTTTCCCATCAAAAAAACCACTTGTTTTTTGTTCATACCGAGCTTGAGTTTAGCGACGGAAGCCTCTTCAATTTCGTTGCCCTGACGTACATCGACTCTATATAAAGAGCAGCTGGTGAGTAGAAATAGGCTTGCAAATAAAAGGTTAATGAGAATCGTTCGCATTTAGGGCTCTTTTCACTGTATACTGTATCGATTTCACGATCATACCGGATCTGGAGCCAGACTTGGAAACAAAAGATTTAAAACAAGCCGGTCTAAAAGCGACCTTGCCTCGAATCAAGATATTGAACCTGTTAGAGGAAAATACCGTCCGTCACGTCAGTGCGGAGGATGTCTATAAAACCTTATTAGAATCGGGTGAAGATTTAAGCCTGGCCACCGTCTATCGTGTGTTAACTCAATTTGAGCAAGCGGGTTTAGTGTCGCGGCATCATTTCGAAGGTGGGCATTCGGTTTTTGAACTCAACGAAGGTGGTCATCACGACCATATCCTGTGCGTGAAGTGCGGTCGTGTTGATGAGTTTGTTGATGCGGTGATTGAAGAGCGTCAACAAAAGATTGCCGCTGAGAAGGGCTACAATATGACTGACCACTCTCTCTATATATTTGGAATCTGTTCGAGCTGCCAGGATTAATACACTCCTTATTCTTTCTCCCCTTATCGGCTAGTCGAACCAGCTGGAGTGAATGGGTTTGAGTTCCTTCTTACTCCTTCTTACTCAGGGAGACGACGACAGGGAGAAGGTCAGAACGGGAACAGTTCGAGAAGCTGGCCTGGGCCATGTCTGAAGTAGGGCAACGCAGGAAGCCAAAGCCGAAGATTTGGATGAGGGGGCATAACAGAAAAGCCTCAACTAACTTTGAGCGCGTTCGATCATCTCTTTTGCATGTGACAAGGTTTGGTCAGTGATATCGATGCCACCAAGCATGCGTGCGATTTCATCAACACGTTGCGTGGTATCCAATGGATTGATCGCCGTCACGGTCGTGCTTTGATCGGTTTGTTTACTGACTTGATAATGATGGTGACCGAGTGCCGCAACCTGCGGTAAGTGGGTGACGCAAACCACTTGTCGATGTTGACCGAGGGCGCGCAATTGCAAGCCAACGATTTCAGCCACGCGTCCACCAATACCGACATCCACTTCATCGAAGATTAAGGTGGGGATGCGCGCGGCCTGGGCGGTAATGACTTGAATCGCCAAACTGATTCGCGACAACTCACCCCCCGAAGCGACTTTGTTTAATGCTTTGATCGGGGTGCCCGGATTCGCGCTGACTAAAAACTCAATGTTCTCTGCTCCAGTTGCGGACCAGTGTTTTTCATCCAGGGCAATGCATTCGGCTTTAAACTGGCCACCCTGCAGACTGAGGCCTTGCATTGCGTCGCTGATTTTACTGCTCAGTAATTTCGCCGTTTTGTTGCGGCTGGCGCTGAGTTTTTTCGCTGCCTTTTCGTAACGGGTTTTAGCGGCGGTGATCTGTTTTTCAAGATCAACCAATTTAATGTCCGCTTGTTCGAGATCCTGTAACTCTTTTTGTAACTCTGGTAGCAGCTCAACTAAGGTTTCCGGTTCGACACGGTGCTTACGTGAAAGGTTATGAATATCCGTAATGCGTTGTTCAACTTCACTTAATCGTTCCGGGTCCAGTTCAAGTGAATCTAAATAGTGACGTAACTCACTGACGGTTTCCTGAGTTTGAATAATGGCGGTATTTAATAGCTCGGCAATCGGGGCGAGCTTTTCATCAACTCGAATCAGATCGGTCAAGTCGTTTGCACTTTGGCTCATTGTCGTGCTCACCGCATGTTGTTCGTTCTCATCAAGTCGATCAATGATCGACTGTGTGGTTTGTAACAACTGACTGGCGTTCGATAGACGTTTTAATTCCTGTTCGAGTTTTTCGGTTTCATTTTTTTGTAGATCTAATGACTCGAGTTCTTGTACTTGATAGCGTAACAATTCGAGGCGGCTATCACGATCATCATTCGCCTTCGATAAGCGAGCAAATTCTTTATCGAGTTGTTGCCATTGTTGATAACCCTGACTGACTTTAGTCATCAGATCTTTATGGTCGGCATAGTCATCGAGCAGGTTTCGTTGCACTTCTTTTTGTAGCAGGGATTGATGTTCGTGTTGCCCGTGCAGGTCGACCAGCATCTCACCCAGTTCGCGTAATTGTTGGACAGTAGAAGGGATGCCATTAATAAAGGCCCGAGATGATCCCTTGCGACTGACGGTACGACGAATGATGCATTCATCATCGCTTTGCATTTCGTGTTCGAGTAACCAGGCATTCGCCTGCGGGGCGTCATTGGTGCTGAACGAGACACTTATTTCAGCTTTATCACTCCCGTGCCGAATCACCGAACTATCCGCACGATCACCCAATGCCAGACCTAAGGCATCGAGTAAGATGGATTTACCCGCGCCCGTTTCGCCCGTTAACACGGTTAGCCCGGTGTCAAACTCCAAGTCGAGGGATTCGACGATGGCGAAATTCCATATGTGTATTTGAGTTAACATTTAATATTGTTCACCCCAATGTAATTTTTCACGGAGTACGTGGTACTGATCATGATCGGTCGGATGGATTAGGCGGACCTTCTGAGCCTTACGTTTAATATGGATCTTGTCACCGGAGACCAGTCCCATGTTTATCTGGCCGTCACAGGTCACCTGCGCATGTGAATGCGGGTAGTCGCGGACGACGACATCGATCTTGCTGTTACCATCCAACACAATCGGTCGGTAGCTCATACTGTGCGGGCAAATCGGCACCAGTACCATCGCTTCCATATAGGGTTCGAGGATTGGACCCCCTCCCGACAGGGCATAGGCGGTTGAGCCGGTCGGAGTTGAGATGATCAAGCCATCGGAGCGCATAATATTTAATAGCTTACCATCGATATAAGTCTCGGTTTCGATCATGCGCGCGACTTCCCATTTATGGATGACCACATCATTGAATGCGTCACTCACACGCGGTTCCGGTTCATTCACATTATCAATGGTTGCGGTGAGCATGATGCGCGACTCTTCCATATAGGAGCCCGCCATGACTTCATCAAGTAGTTTTTCCATGTCGTCTGGGTGGAAATCAACTAAAAAGCCCAAATGGCCCAGGTTGATACCCAATAGCGGTATGTTGTAATCAACCAGAGAGCGAGCGGTATGCAATAAGGTACCATCGCCACCGACGGTGATGGCCAGGTCACATTTATGGCCTATTTCGGCAAACTCCGCCGTGGCAATATTATGATCGGTGATCTCTTTAGCCGTATTGGCTTCAAGCCAGACCTCACAATCGTGTTGTTTTAGGTATTCACAAAGCCGCAACAGGGTGTTGCTGACATTCTTGTCGCCAAATTTTCCGATGAGTCCGATCTTGCTAAAATGATTGCTCATATCTGTTCTTCTAGTTTTAGGTATTTCGATTTTGCGGTTTCTTGTTTTCAGCCAATTATATAATCGACAACGTTAGCATAACCCACCAGGCCAGGCTATGTGGGGTGACACGAACGAGTAATCAGTGAAATACCCAATCATCGCGTGATAACACCTTAGCAGTCTGACTCCGAGTCTGCTAAATTACCAATATCTTTCGATAAAGTCACAGACAGTATGGCACGCTCACGTAAAGAGACAGACAAATCCAATTCAGAACGGGCTGAGAGCTTACTCAAGACCTTGATCGAGCGTTACATCCAGGATGGTCAACCGATTGGTTCACGAGCGCTGGCCAAAGATTCCGGGCTGGATTTATCCCCGGCGACGATTCGCAATGTGATGTCGGATCTTGAGGAAATGGGGCTGATTCTGGCGCCGCATACCTCCGCAGGACGGGTTCCCACCGATAAAGGCTATCGTATGTTCGTTGACAGCTTGTTAACGGTGCAGCCCATGCAGGATGCGGTGGTGGAGACGATTAAGCAGCAATTGGAGGCCAGTGCCACGACGGACAGCGTGATTTCGAACGCGTCCTCAATGCTTTCCGAGATCACCCAACTCACCGGCGTGGTGACGATGCCAAAGCGTGAACAAGTGCGGCTTGAGCACATTGAATTTCTAAAGTTGTCACCAAAACGGATATTAGTGATCCTGGTGGTTAATGGTCAGGAGGTGCAAAACCGGGTGATCGACACCGAGCGAGATTACAGTACGTCTGAGTTGCAACAATCCGCTAATTACCTGAATGCGGAATTTGCTGGTCAAGATTTAGCCAGTATCCGCAGTCGTTTACTGACCAGCATGCAACAGGCGCGTGACAGCATGCAACGGCTGATGCAAGACACGATGAATCTGGCCGACCAGGTACTGGATTCATCGAAAAACGATGATTATGTGCTGGCCGGGCAGACCAATTTGATGAGTTACAACGAGATGTGCGATATCGAAAAGTTACGTAACCTGTTCGAGGCGTTTAATTCCAAGCGCGATATCCTGCATATCCTGGATCAGTCCATCCAGGCCGAAGGCATGCAGATCTTTATTGGCGGAGAATCAGGCTATAAGGTGTTGGACGATGTCTCGGTGGTAACGGCACCCTATAAAGTCGACGAGGAGGTGATTGGCGTGCTGGGGGTCATCGGACCAACCCGAATGGCCTATGATCGCGTGATTCCCATCGTTGATGTGACTGCAAAAGTTTTAAGTTCCATCTTGAGACCGGATTAAACCGTCCCTATATAACACACAAATTTATACGGGTTCCTGAGCCTTGAGTGGCCCAGGTAGCCTGATTTTGGTTGACCATACGGAAAACTGGCGGAGAGCTTAATGAGTAAGAAAAAAACCGAACCTGAAATGGCCGATTTAGATGAAACATCAACAGACCAATCAGATGGCAATGAAGATACGGCAGAAATGGAAATTGATGTGAAATCCTTTGAGACGCTACAAGCCCAGCTTGCTGAGGCCGAGGCTAAAGCTCAAGAAAATCTTGAAAAGGCCGTCAGAGCACAGGCTGAACTGGAAAATGTCCGTCGTCGTGGACAACGCGACCTGGAAAATGCCCATAAATATGGTCTGGAGAAATTCTTACAAGATTTACTCCCGATTCAGGATAGCCTGGAAATGGGGGTTGAAGCCGCCAAGCAGGAATCAGCGGATGTGAACAAGCTGATTGAAGGATCGGAGCTGATCTTGAAGATGCTCGCCGATCTAATGGATAAAAATGGCATTGAATCGATTCATCCGTTGGGTGAACCGTTTGACCCGGAACACCATCAGGCAATGAGTTTATTAGAGAGCCACGAACATGAGCCGAATACGGTGATGACCGTGATGCAAAAAGGCTACAAGTTGAATGATCGACTGGTTCGCCCGGCCATGGTGACCGTGTCAAAAGAACCCGCAAATAGCGAAAACAATGTGGATGAAAAGGCTTGATATCCACCTAAATGACCTTAATAAGTACTCAGACAATTAACAAGTGAATTGATAACGACTTGAATCGTATCGGAGATTTTTAAAATGGGAAAGATAATCGGAATTGACTTAGGAACAACCAACTCATGCGTCGCCGTGATGGAAGGTGGTTCACCTAAAGTAATAGAAAACTCAGAAGGTGATCGCACAACGCCTTCGATCGTAGCGTTTACCAAAGACGATGAGGTGATTGTTGGTCAATCAGCCAAGCGTCAGGCGGTTACGAATCCTGAAAATACCTTATTTGCGGTTAAGCGCTTAATCGGTCGTAAGTTTACCGATGCCGAAGTGCAAAAAGACATCGAGATGGTGCCTTACAACATTATTAAAGCCGATAATGGTGATGCTTGGGTCGAGGCCCACGGTAAAAAGATGGCACCACCTGAAATTTCAGCGCGCGTTTTACAGAAAATGAAAAAAACCGCGGAAGACTATCTCGGTGAAGAAGTAACGGAAGCGGTTATCACCGTTCCGGCTTATTTTAATGACTCACAACGCCAGGCGACTAAAGATGCCGGTAAGATTGCT
>CAMYMO010000461.1 GCA_947259425.1 uncultured Ectothiorhodospiraceae bacterium
TTATTAGCCATTAGGTTGGTTGGGTATATTTCAGGTTATCGTGAAGATAAGCGTCTACATTTGTTTGAATAAATGATTGTACTTTCGACTTGTCATTAGAATTTCATTACTGTTTTTCAAGTGTACTTCCCACTGGCCGTTGATTAGACGAGTAGTAGAAGAAATACAGTTTACATTGACGATAATACCTCGGTTTATTTGCCAGAATTGATTGTTATCCAACTCAGCAATAAGTTCCTTAATAGAAAGTCGGATTAAATGTTCTCCATCATGAGTAACAACGGAAGTATATTTATCACTTGCCCTGAAGAAATAGACGTCATCTACAGAAACTAAAATTGTTTTGTCTGCCTTTCCTGCACGAATCCATTGTAAATTAGCAGATTGTACTTGATTGTTAATATTTTCAGAGAGTTTTGAAAGAATATTATTCAGGCCTGGTTGTGTTAGGTCCTTTAGTGATAAGCCGTCTTTTAGTTTTTGGATTGTTTTGATAAGTCTTTTCTCGGTGACCGGTTTTAACACATAATCAATGGCGTCATGCTCAAAAGCCTGGATTGCGAATTCATCATAGGCGGTGATAAAAACAATATGACAAAGGCCTTGAGCATGCATGGCTACTTTGATTCCATTCATAACGGGCATTTTAATATCGAGAAACGCGATGTCCGGTTCTTCTTGAGTAATAATTGAAAGTGCCTCAGGACCACTATGAACCGTACCGATAATCTGTAAGTCGGGCCAGAGTTGATTCAATAAGGATTCAAGATGAGCGCAAAGATTTTTTTCGTCATCGGCTATGATGGCACTATATTGGCTCATAAGGTACCTCGATGGTCGCGGTGACACCGGACGGACTATTTTCTTCGATCAATAAGCGTCCATTTTGACCGTACAAAGACTGTATTCTGTCCCGAATATTGCTTAGTCCGTGGCCTTTAATGGGCTCAGTCGATAAACCTTTTCCGGTATCAGTAACGGTAATGACCAGGTTTTGATTTTGTTTCGTAATGGTAATAGCAATAACGCCGCCATCGGTAAGGGGTTCGATGCCATGAGTGACCGCATTTTCAACCAGGGGTTGTAGTAACAATGGGGGAAAGGCACAGTCATCGATACCGTCAGCTACATTAATAGTATAGTTGAGTCGTTGCCCGAATCGTATTTGTAAAATAGCCAGATAGTTACGAATTAAACTTATTTCATTACGTAAGTGTTGATGGATATCAGTGCTGCGTTTTAATGAGGCCCTAAGAAAATCAGTCAGGGATTCAAGCAGTCGTTTGCTTTTTTGTGGATCGGTATCGATTAAACTAATAACGTTAGACAGCGTGTTAAACAAAAAATGGGGCTCTATTTGGGCTTGTAGTAGTCGCAGGCTGGTTTCGGCAATCATCTTCTGGTGATCCAGATTCGTTATTTTTTCAGCTTGAAGTCTTGATTTAGCTTTTAATATTTTCTCTCGGTAAGCAAAATAAATTAGAATGATAGTACCAAAAAAAAGTGCAGCAAATAACGTCGATAACACATTCGTATAATTTTCGATAACTGACGATATGACCAGTTCGAAACTGGCATTCAGTATTATCGCCTGAATGGTAATTCCAATCGTGACGCCAATAAGGGAGCCAATGACAAGGGGGATAAGCATTTTCCATGAGCTGAGCTTATAAAAATGTGCCAACACAAGGAAGCTTGTAAATATACTTACGCCTATGCTTTGAGACATAATAAATTGGTTTTGGAATAAACTTCCGGGAATAAATATATGCAGAAATACGGCAACGACAGAATTAAAAAGTAAAACAATGACGAACTGTTGCCAGAACGGTTGCGATTCAAAGGCCGTTTTAATTTTAAAGAGCGCCATTCAAGAATAATAAAATAAAACCAGACAGAGCACCATGGATATATAATAAACACTCCAAAGTGAGAGTATCTTATGCACGGTATAATATGGGCATAAGATAATAAACTAACAAAAACACGTCAGTATTTGCCTGTAAATTTGTTAAATATGGATTGCAACACCAACAAAAAGGGCATGTCCATCACTCTCTATATTGATATGTCGATCATCAATATCATCACTGATATCAATATCAAAATACTTGTATTCGAGTGATACCCCGATTTTATCCGTTAGTTTTACCTCAGCCCCTGTGTATATCTGATATGAAAAATCGGCGGCAAAATCATTGTAGCCGTCATCAATCTTACCATTGACATTAGCGTCAAATATCATGCTGCTTGCTCCCACGCCAATCCCAACAAAAGGTTTAAAGCTGCCTTCGGGGTTAAAGATCTTTTCAACAACCCCATAAATATGTGAAGTCAGTGCATCGCCATTGTTATTAGCGGTGCTGACAATTTGTTTTTCATAGGTAAAAATTTCTGCACCAAAGGCGAAGCCATTATCTAATTTGTATAAGTACTTAAAGCCATATGCAACAACGGTTTCGTCTTCGAAGTCAAATGGATCGTTGTTCGCACGATGGTTGCTATTGTCATCCCAGTTTACCGCACCTAATTTGGGTATAAGGATATGTTCTCCTGCCATGGAGCTAGTAATGTTGAAACAGAAAAAGGAAATAAAAAGCGTTAATAAATATAAATATCGTTGTAGAGTCATGATTTCTGTCCTTTGAAGAGTTTATTGTTATGTCCGATAAATCCTATATAAACATGTGCTTACAAATGCCTAATAGGGTAAATGACGATGTTAAGCAGTATCGGGCAGTGTGAGGTTTGCAGCCAGAGGCTTGCGATAAATGGTCGGCACGTGGTATGAAATGCATATAGTGGTGATGAAGCCCAGACTGCTGTTGATTCCGGATATAAAATTCATGCATTTCCCAAGTATTTGACAGATGAAAATAGAGATAATCCAAACGGACATAACTGAGTTAAACGTCGACGCGATAGTCAACGCGGCGAATAATTCATTATGTGGCGGTGGTGGTGTGGATGGTGCTATACATCGAGCCGCAGGTAATAAGCTTTTGGAAGAGTGTCGTACCTTAAAGGGATGTGAAACGGGATATGCAAAAATAACCAAGGGGTATGACTTAGCCGCTCGATACGTGATCCATACCGTTGGGCCAGTATGGTATGGCGGTTTAAAAAACGAACAAGCACTATTGGCATCTTGTTATCGCGAAAGTATTAAATTAGCCGATAAGCATCATCTGGAGTCAATCGCATTTCCGGCGATTAGTTGTGGTGCCTATCGGTTCCCTATCGAAAAGGCCTGTGAAATCGCTGTAAATGAAGTCTTAAACTCAGCCCGGGATACATCTATCCAAACAGTTATTTTTGCCTGTTCTAATGACAAGATTGAACGGTTGTTAAATAAATTTCTTAGCCGATCCAGATCTCGGGATGGGGTTTTATAAACGAGCATTCATTCGTTAATGAATGTTGAGGCAGTCTCTATTTCCGATAAATCTGTTTTCTGAATTCAGCTTGCGATGCAGTGTTACGCAATACGATATTACGATTCGACTGATATTGTTCAATACCAAGTTCTGTGAGTATGGGTTGGTAATCTGGGATCTGGTAACTGTCACAGTATGTTTCGAATAATGGGACAAATAAATCGGATTGAGTAAGTTCATCCAGTTTTTGTGCAATAGCTTTAGCCGACATTGAGCTGGATTCACAACATGCTTTGAGTTGTTTAAGGGCGCTATCGAGCGTGCCTTTGTTTTGTTTGCGTAATTCAACATCCGCACTGAGCCAGTACAAAACCCCGCTCCAGTGTACACGCATGAATTGTCGGTTTTCCCGCATAGTGTCACTGAGATCCGTGAGTTTGAGGTGGCCCCAGCGATGTTGTTTTTCACCTCGCTCAAAACCTGCGGCAAGCTTGCCCCACATTTCCGTTTCGGTGAGCAAGCCACTGCGTGCCTGAATGATATTCTGATAATAAGTGGCCAGACCTTCAGAAAACCAGACATTGCCATGGCCACGGTAAGGGATGAGTAAGTGGGATAATTCATGGAAGGCAGTCCAGTCACTAATAAGTGCGTCATAACCATGCTCTGGATTGATCACCAGTAACACCTTTGTCGGTTCACCACGTTCAACCTGACCCCAGGGGACCGGGCCGGAGCGGTTAGTGCCGCGCTGAATCGTCAGCTGGAAATAATCTTTGGGGAACTCGCCATACACGGTTCGTAGTGCGCTCGTGACTTTATTTAGCCATTTATAGGTTATTTCCCGTTCATTTTGAGTGAGTGATGCCTGATAGTTTATTGTAATTTTTTGCGCGCCATGTGTGATTTGATCAGTTCGATTCGGTGCCGCATCGCTAAGCGTTGTTGATAGCAACAGGCTTATGATTATGCCGAAGGCGATTTGAGTTTGTTTTTGAATCATTGACTTAGCAGTGTCCTATGGATCGTTTTAATTAAGACAGAACGATTTTAAATTTGTTCATAAAATTAATAGTGAACCGTTTTTGCTCATCTTGAAGCATTAATCTAGTCTAGAATTAATATAAATAATAATGTTTTTAAAAATATGCTTATAAAGAGAAGGTCATTTTCAATCGCCGTTATCATTACCGCGATAGTTGTTTCATTGGTCGTTGAATTGACGTATATCTATTTTAGTGTTGCGATGGGGTTTGCGATTTTTATTGCGTCACTGATTGAGGATGAGTTTTCAATACGAGAAGGTGTCTATGTTCTACTTGGGGCATTGATGTTATTGCTGGTGAGTTATTGGTTGGCATATATCTACGATGAAACCTTGACTGAATTTACTAACAATGACTCTCGATATCTTAATCGCATTCCTTTCTATGCTGTTGCGGCAGGAGTATGGGGGTCATGTTTACTTGTCTGGAGTTTAATAAGGAAATTATGGACTAGACAGGAGTAATGGACGGCTAACGCGAAATTTATAATGTTTGCGATGGGCTAGAATGAAAATTCTCCGGCCGATGTTTACGCATTAAGACCGTTTTGATCTCCCATTGAATATCCGCTGCGATGTCCGCAAGAAAAACCACTTCTCCGGCTATGCTGGTTGCTATGGGTACCCCATCTCGATAAAGAATACGATTATTAGCCACACTGGTAACCCGCTCCCCGGCCGTGATCGAGCCAGTTAGGTTTAACGGGTCACTGGCTGAGATCGCAATTAAATCACCATGTAATTCTTGTCGTCGGATCTTGCGCAGGGTATTCATTGCCTCGGGTAAGGCAAACTGTTCACCAGCAAAGCCTTGCACAAAACGACCGCCACGCAATTCACCTCGGGCCTCCATGCGCCTATATACATAGAGTAAATCGCGCCACGGAGGCAGCCCGCTTTCATTTTCAATAAGTTTACGAAAGACGATGCCATAACGATTGAGCAATACCCGACCGATGTGTTCGACCACGGTAAAACGGTGTTGCTTATCCAGCGGGGGTGGATTGCGTAGTATCGACCAGCGTCCGGCCTGGGCAAGCGGTACATAGCTGGCTTGTCGTTTCGAGCGGCGGCGTAAGATCTTTTGTGGGGTAATCAGGGTACGAAGGCCACTAAAGCTATCGGAGGTGATCAGTCCCCAGGCCACTAATTCGCCTAATGCGGTTTCTAATTGGGCACGTAATAAGCGGGTATCATCCAACAGTTCCTGGAAAAAACTGGCACCCCATTGCTTTAAGCTGCTAAATACTTTTTGGGCACTGGCCGACAGAGTGATGTCATCAATCTCTGCCATTGCACTATAGCTACGCCAATCTGAAAAATGGGCGCGACGCAGAAAACTGATGGGTGTGCTTTTTACCGCCGGATTTTTTAGTTTTTCATTATGAGCCGAAGTGGGTATTTGTAATCGTAACCAGACAAACTTTCCAGCCTGGCAAAGCTGATCAAGCTGGGTGGTTGTCACGCCGTGTACACGTGCCGGTAAAATATCCTGTTCCCAACTGGCAGCGGCCAGTGGTAAACCTTCGAGTTGTTGCAAGGTTCTTTCCAGCGCGGCCTCTCCTTCGGCAGGATCGTCAAAGCCATGCCAGTGAAACAAAAAACGCATCAGGTCAGCAGGACTGACGGGATCGATTTCATTACGCAACTGTTTTAATGTATAGCGATGTATGCGGGCCAGTAAACCTCGTTCGCACCATTCTGTTTTTGTGGCCTGGGAAAACGTGCCCTGGATGGCAAAACCCTCTTGTTGCAAGGCAAGTAAACTCTGTTCTATTTCATTTGCCGGTAATGATAGAGGTTGATTAAGTTGTTGCGCCGTTACCGGGCCGAGTATCTCGAGTCGGCTGCGCAGTACCTCGGTTAAGGCCTCTGCTTTATCATCAAGAACAGGTTCTGATGTATTAATTGCCGGTTCATAAGGAACCTTAGGGAAAAGGGCCAACAGATGGTGCAGACGTTCGGCGGCGACCCAAAGTTGGCTCTCGTCTGCCAAGGTTAA
>CAMYMO010000462.1 GCA_947259425.1 uncultured Ectothiorhodospiraceae bacterium
ATCGTTGCCTGGTCGGATAAACTTAATAGTATTGAAGAGCTTAAAACTTCACAGGATTATAAGATTGCATTAACGCCGGCATCGCCTAGTGAATATTTATTAAAGTCTGTTTCCGTGCACTTTGATATTCCACGTATCCGTAAGGATAAGTCAGTTATTATTGCCGCGAATGGTTCAGAGGATGCACTGGAAATGCTGCTCGACAAAAAGGTATCAGCTGCGGTTTTATGGGAACCTGATGTATCCCGCGCCATATCGAAAAAGGGCATTAAAAAATTATTAGGCACAGAACAAACTGAAAAACTGATTGTTGATATCTTAATCGTTAACCGTGATTTTGCCAACGACGATCCGGAAGCGGTAAATGTATTGTTAAGCAATTATTTTAGAACCTTAAAGTTCTATAAGGGTAATCAATCCAAGTTTATTTCAGATGCGGCTAATGATACCGGACTTTCCAAGAAAAAAATTGGCACCCTGTTGAAAGGTGTTAAATGGGTCAACCTGATTGATAATGCGCAGCAGTGGTTTGGTGTTACTGGCAAGAAAAGTGTAAACGATGAGGCACTGGTCGATACCATTGAGAGTGTTGCGAATGTATTGGTGGATAGTGGTGATTTTCAGAATACGCCAATCCCCGCCAACGATCCGTATCGATTAACGAATAGCAGTTTTATCAGTAATTTATATAACAAATCTTTTTCCTCGAACCAGTTTGGGACATCAGCGAATATAAGTGGCAACAGTAATAGTTTGTCTGGTCTGGCGAAGCCATTTACCGTTTTATCAGCTGCACAATGGGCTAACCTAAAGGAGGTGGCAACATTGCGTGTGCGTCCAATCATTTTTCAAAGTGGTACAGACTTTCTGACCCTGGATGGTAAGGCTCAACTCGATATGGCGGTGGATAACCTAAAGCATTACCCGAATTTTCGGATCTTGATTAAAGGCCACACCAGCAAACGCGGTGATGCAAAAGCGAATAAAAAATTGTCGAATGCACGGGCAAAGGCGGTAATGCAGTACATCAAGTCAACCTATAATGTCGATGTGAATCGAGTTAATGCAATAGGATATGGCGGCACTAGACCGTTAGCAAGGCGTGATGGCGAGTCCTTTCGCGAATATAATTACCGATTATCTCGAGTAGAAATTGCCCTGGTCGCAGAGGATTTGTAACCTGCGGATATGAATGCATTTAAAGATATTAAGAAAGCGGATTTATCGACTAAGGCAATAAATTCAGCGATTACCAAACAAACCGTCCAGCACCCGGTTGTCTTATACCCGGCGGTGGTGGGGGTGCTTGGTATCCTTGCCGGTTTGTTGCTGGATGCGGGATTAGTGAGTTGGATCGTTGGCATAGCAGGACTGGCGACATCGATCCTGTCGTTTGGCATTAACCGTGGGTTTCGCAAAGAACAATTTGCCAGCGAATATATTGATGAGTTATTTATGCAACTTGAGAAAAAGCGTAAAGACTACACGCTACGATTAGAAAACGTACTGAATGATGTCGGTTCCCAGGAAGGGAAAAAGCAGTTTAAACGTCTGGCGGATAAATTTTTAACCTTTAATGGTATGCTTAAAAATAAGTTAAAACCGGGTGAGTTAACCTTTTCACGTTATAACGCAATGGCAGAACAAGTTTATCTGGGGGCGCTCGATAATCTCAATGATCTTGCTAATACGATGAAAGGTATACAATCGATAGATGAGAAGTATATAAACAAAAGATTAGACGAATTGGCTAACCCGAATGATAGTGAACATACGTTAAAAGAGGTTGATGCTTTGCAAGCGCGTCTTGAGCTATTAAATAAACAAAGAGAAAAAATCGATTTTTATTTGTCGCAAAACGAAGAGGCAATGACCCGAATGGATGAGGCTATTGTTGCAATAACCGATTTGAAGACAGAAGATATGCGGGCGGACATGGATCTTGAAATGGCGATGAGCCATTTACAGGATATTGCCAAACGAAGCAAAGACTATAATTAAGCGCATAAAGATTATAACTAAAGGGATTAAAACAGGAGAATCATCATGAGCTCTATCGAGTTAATAGACGACTTAACTGCAAAGAAGGTTAAGCACGAAACTGAAACACTGGCGAGTGAAAAACTGGAAAAGATCCCTGAGCCGACTTCGATAAAAGAGGCCTTAGGCAGTGAAGTTAAAAAGGCACTGGAATTAGACCCTGAGACTGAAAAGCAGGCTAATGCTCTGGTTGAGCAATTTTTAAATATCGATCCGCAGGATGGCACGGTTACCCATGAAGCTAAACAGGCGGTGGAAACGATGGGTGCAGATGCGCAAATCGATGCGGCGCGAACCAGTGATTTATTAAAGCAAAGTAATCTTCATACTTTGTCAAAACGTTCTGAAGATGGTGGTGAGATAGCCGATGATTTGATCAACTTAAAAATGCAGGTCGAGGCATTAGAACCTCCGCATCTCGATTTTTCTCCGGGCTGGTTTTCAAGGGTGCTAGGCTACCTGCCTTTTATTGGAACACCGATAAAACGTTATATCAGCAAGTTTGAAACCGGCAGCACGGTGATAAATGCGATTAAACAGTCCCTGATCAATGGTGGAGAGCAGCTGAAGCGGGATAACCTGACCTTGTATGATGATCAAAAACGGATGCGTGCTTCGAACGAACGTTTAGAAAAGGCGATTAAGCTGGGTATGGCAATACAGCAAAAGCTGACCGATCAATTAGCGACCTTAGCGACCACAGATCCACGTTTGAGTTTTTTAAAGGACGAGATCTTATTTCCGCTAAACCAGCGCATTATGGATTTACAACAACAACTCGCTGTGAACCAGCAAGGTATATTGGCGATAGAAATATTGATTCGAAACAATAAAGAATTGATTCGCGGGGTTGATCGAACCGTGCGTGTTACCGTAACGGCATTATCGATTGGTGCCACAGTTGCGATTGGTTTATCGAATCAAAAAATGATTCTCGATAAGGTCCAGGAGTCAGCCGAAACGGCAAATTCATTAATTGCCAAAAATGCACAGATGTTAAAAGAACAGGGTGCGGCGATTCATAAACAGGCGACTGCGCCGACCGTTGATTTACAGGTTCTTAAGCAATCCTTTGCCAATATCAAGTCGGCGTTAAATGACATATCGACCTTTCGCCAGGATGCCTTGCCAAAGATGGCGGGTGCAATTATCGAGCTTGATAAGATGACTTCAGAACAGGAACAGGCCATACAGGAATTAAACAAAGGCAATAAGGCATCAAGCCAGTTTAATATTGAAGTGTAACGGAGGACGACCATGTCTGATCAACAAAACAAAGATGACGCATTAGAGGATGTTAAAAAACACTTGCTGGGTGCGTATGAGAGCCTGAAACAATATTATGACGATAATGTTGGTGAGGCGGTTGATAAGTTCGCGCATAGCGTGGATGACAAGGTGTCAGAATCGATGGATGACATGTGTGACACCATGATCCATTTCTCTTCAAACTTAAAAAAGAAAATCAAAGAGCGTCGCAAGGCCGCAGACAAAAAAGATTTGTAGAGTCTGAATTTAAACCAGCAAAATGATTCGCTAGCCAAAATATCACCACCTCTGACGATTCAGGTCGGGGCCGACCGATTGTCACTAACTGCCCAATTTGGGCAGTGATCCGGTCATCTCTAAGCTTGCTCGACCGTAAATTTCTCAATCATTGTATTTTCTCAAACAATAAATTTTAGATTTAGCCTTAATTTGCCGACAAAATAACCACATCGAGCAGGTTAACCACTGTAATTGCTGAATTTTTTAAGTTAATTATTGAATTTAGTTAATTTAGCAGAATATCAGCTATTTAACCTTACTTAGACTGGCGTAAATATTGCTGTTATCTTGAGTATGAAAACTAAGGGTTTTACTTTAATTGAATTGATGATTGTCGTCGCCATAATCGGTATTTTGGCTGCGATCGCGATACCGTCCTATAACGGTTATATGAATACAACCCGCATGGGTAAGGCCAAAGATCATGTCGATACCGCAGTCCGTTGGGTATCGGAAGGCTTCAAGATGGATGGCTCGCGTCGGAATATGAATCTTACTTATAATGTCGCCAATGAGATGGGCGCATTGGGTGGAAACCAGAGCGAATTCCCTCGCAGTGCAGCGAATATGGTGAATTCGCTCAATAACGATCCTGGCGGAGGTGGTACACCACGAGCCCGTTCGCCAGAGCAAGGCCTGGCTGCTTTTTCAGAAGCACCAAATGCCAATGCTGGCCAGGTGGGAATTAGTATTACCGGCCCATCAGGTCCGGGTGGTATCTGGCAAAGAGGTGATACGGTTATTATTACCCCGCCTGCGGGTTATCTTGATCTCACGCTTGCTAACAGCCCACCCATTACCATCATTTACGAATAGATTCATATTTCCATTCAATGGGGTCAGACTCGATTGAAAAATAATTGCTTCGTCAAATCCAGCAGAAAACTAAGATTAAATCGAGTCTGACCCCATTGGCGCTTTCGGTATAAAATGTAAACTATGTGGCCGGAAAAGACCAAGTAAAGATGCTGGCCGGAGGTGGCCGCTCTCGCACATCCCTGTGCTTCGCGGCACCTGTGCATCCATGCACAATGGAATTGAGCTTGAATATATGTGGTTCAATTCCAGCGGTATAAAAATAGTACTTACTTATGGAAAGTTCGTGATGTGAAACAAGTAAAGATGGTGGCCGGAGGTGGCCGCTCTCGCACATCCCTGTGCTTCGCGGCACCTGTGCATCCATGCACAATGGAATTGAGCTTGAATATATGTGGTTCAATTCCAGCAGTATAAAAATAGCGCTTACTTATGGAAAGTTCGTGATGTGAAACAAGTAAAGATGGTGGCCGGAGGTGGAATTGAACCACCGACACGAGGATTTTCAATCCTCTGCTCTACCAACTGAGCTATCCGGCCAAAGAGCGGCGTATTAAACAGGCTGTCACGACAAGAGTCAAGGTCAATTCGCCCTTTCAGAGTCAATTTTTAGCAAAAACAACTAGTTAGCGGATAGATAGAGCCGCTGACTCCATCTTTAACTAGTGCCCCTCATACCATCTTAACTGGAGGGTGGGACGAAGGCTTCAGGCACGTCAGCACCGCCTTCGAACAGGAATTTCTGCATTTGTTCTTCTAAAAAGGCCCGATGTTTCGGGTCAATCGGGCTTAGGCGGTTTTCATTGATCAGGATGGTTTGGTGTTTCATCCACAGCTGCCAGGCTTCCTTGGAAATGTTCTCCAGTATGCGCTGCCCTAAGTCACCCGGGTAGGGTGCGCGCTCCAGGCCTTCTGCCTCTTTACCAAGATAGGCACATTGCACCATATTACTCATATTCTTATCCTCATTTGGTCGCGTGAGATTCTGACGCGAGTTGTTCTAATAACGTTTTAACGGGAGTGGGCAGGCCACGCTCATCAGGCTGGCGCGTGTTATACCAAATCAACTGCTCAGAATCCATGACTCCGATTGGAGAGCTGGCTGAGGCCTGTACTTTAATCGGTTGAATATCCAGGTGGTAGTGGCTAAAGGTATGGCGAAGCGGTGCGAGTGGCTGGTTAGCGGAAACGGAAAGCTGTAGATGGTGCCGGCACCAATCGTTGACATCATCATCGGGCTGGCATTCCGGGAAGCTCCACAAACCGCCCCAGATCCCGCTTGGAGGCCGTTGTTGCAGTAGGGTGTGCTGTCCGGATTTATCCATGATCAACAACATGCAGGTCTGTTTGACGGGTTTGGTCTTTTTCGGTTTTGAGGTCGGGAAGTCGGTTTCCTGCCCTTTCGCGTGGGCCTGGCAGTGGTTATTTAACGGGCAGTTGTCGCAGTCCGGTTTGCTGCGCTTGCACAGGGTGGCCCCCAAATCCATGATGGCCTGGGTATAGTCGACCAGATGTTCGTCTGGGGTATTGAGTTCCGCTTTGTCCCACAAGATTTGATCGACGGCTTTTTGCCCCGGCCAGCCTTCGATGGCGTAGTAGCGAGTAAGGACTCGCTTCACATTACCGTCAAGTATCGCATGGCGTTGCCCAAAAGCCTGGGCCAGGATCGCCCCGGCGGTTGATCGGCCTATGCCCGGCAGGGCCAGGACGGATTCAAAGTCGGTGGGAAATTTTCCGCCATGTTGATTTTGAATGTGTTGGGCGGCCTTGTGCAGGTTTCGCGCGCGGGCGTAATAACCCAGGCCCGTCCATTGGTGGAGTACCGCATCAAGCGGCGCATTGGCCAATTGATTAATATCTTTGAACGTTTGCAAAAATCGCTCGAAGTAGGGGATGACGGTAGTGACCTGGGTTTGCTGGAGCATGATTTCCGAAATCCAGACCCGATAAGCATTACGCGGCTGTTGCCAGGGCAAATCATGGCGGCCGTGCTTTGAAAACCATGCAAGCAGGGGCTGGGCAAGGTTATTCGTATGCTTCGCTGATGAGCTGTTCGATGCCATTGATTGTTTTTATGCCTTCTTCGAGTAAACGGTTTTGAAGTATGCGAGATCCGATTAGCGGTGGAATCCAAAAATCCGGCACCAGGTCCGAATGATACTTGATTCGGGTTGTTTCGCCTTCATCAATCAGTTGCCATAACGTCCGCCCATAACGTATATCGCTCAATTCGGCGATGGTATCCGACATAATATAGCCATTACCCAGTTCCGTGACCATCACAACCTGATTCACCTCCTGGCAAATGATCCAGACACAGCCACTACTGATAAATTGCACTTTATGCACTTTATCGTTTGATTCAAGTAATTGGCTGGATGTGATCGTGTTGTTGACTTTATCGAGGTGATTAAAATCAATCAGGATTTCATAGACATCAAAAAACTCTCCGTCGATACGCATATCGAGGTTTAGAATAAAATGGCCGTCTTTTTCGTCGACAAACGAATCGAGTAATTCACCAGCCAATAACGTGGGGGAAAGTAATAGCAGGCTAAGGCAAATCCACGTTTTACCCATTCGGCCTGACTATATTCGTTTCAATATCCACTAAAATTTATCTTTAAACTTTTCTTTTAATTTATCCGTTTCTTCTTTAATGAATTGCTTAACGTCTTCCTCTTTGGCCCGTTTCTTTTTATAAAGTTCACTTTGTTTGTATTCCGCTTTCAATACTTCTTCCAGATCATTGTCGACCTCGACCTGAGACCAGGGGCCGGTGAAATGAGTGCGTATGTTTTTGTTTTGTAAATCAAACCGTTTACCGCCAAGGTTAAAGCCGAAGGATTTTTTCGGAATCGCGGTGACCGTGTATTTAACGGTTTGTTCGGGGAGACTGGAATAGCCCTGACCTTTTAGATGAATGCGGCGTGAAATCGCATTGAAATCTTTATTATAAACGATGCCCTCTTTTACCCGCAGCGTGCCACGCATGGTTTTGAAGGCGGTCACTTTTTTGTCTTCGGTTTTTTCTTTGGCGAACTCTAATTTTTCATAGTTTTCTTTTAATATAAGTTGCTTGATATCGAGCGTTTTGACTTTGGCCTCACGCACACTAAATTGACCGTCACCGCTTAAATTTTCCGTGATCGCATTTTGGGTATCGCCGGCGCTGTAAAATTGGCCTTGAAAATTGGCTCGACCGGTTATCGTTTCTTTACCATAAAGTGCAAGCATGAGTGGTCCTAATTGGACATTTTGTAATTTTTGGCGGCTGGTTAACCTTGCGGGTTTACGTTTCGTGTTTATCTGGATATCACCCTCATAGGTTCCGCTATAAAGTTTGGCGGTCGGTAATGCACTCACCAGGCCGGAACGGGCCAGTAAATTTATTTTGACATCATCGAGTACCATATTTTTATACAATAATTTAGCTATTTTTATCGTACCTTGAGTATCGGTTCCACCAAAAACCGCCAGTGGTGCAAATAAGCGGGCAGACTCATCGACGGCGACGACTTTATCTTTTCCGGCAAGAATGTCATCAACGGTTGGGATGTATTCTTCTGAGCCCGGCTGTGGTTTAGCGGATTGCTGAGTGGGTTTAGGTTTTGTTGTCTTTGTCTTAGGTAAGATTTTATTGAGGTCGAGCTTTTTCATATCCAGTCCGAGGCGGATGACCGGCTTGGTAAACCGACTTAGCCTAAAGTAACCTTCACTGTTCATATCATCGATTTTTAGACTTAACGGTTTAGCATTAATCTTTTCTTTCGTGGTTTGAATCAGTAATTCAGGGACGCGTAACGACGTTTTTAATACTTTTTTGCCGACCGCATTGCCTGAAACGTTGGTGTTTAAAACAAACTTATTAAACTTAAACTCATCGAGTTGTTCGGTGACGGTTAACGCGCTGGCAAAGGCCGAGGCAGTCGCAATTTCGTGTTTTTTACTGTGAAAATTAAATTTTCCTTTTACCGGTATCGGATTGAGATTATTAATCGGGCCCGCATCGACATAAAATTTTGACAAGGTAAGTACATCTTTTGTTTTTTTATCATCCAGTTCGATTTTCACATTATGAAAATGTAAGCCGAGAATTTTTACTTTTGGTATCTTAAATGCTTTAGGATCCTGTTTGGAAACCTGCGTGGGGGGGGCCGCGGTATCAGCTACTTTAATCAATCCCGTTGGATGAATCATCGCCGTTTCACTCGCGGTTAAGTCCGACCAATTATTCCGACCTTCTGCATCTTGTTGCAGGTTTACCTTAATATCTTTAAATTCAAGTGAGCCAATCTCGGGTTGATCAGACAGCAGGGATAACAAACGAACATTTACTTTGGAATGTTGAATGGTCATAAACGGTTTTAGAATAAAGCCCTCTGCATTCCCAACGACCACTTCGCCAATTTCAGCACCTAACCAGGGAAAAACCGAGAGTTTGATGTCACCAGGAATTTTCAGGTCACGTCCGTGCATATGGGGTTTTATCTGCGCAATGATGTCATCTTTATATTCATTGGGGTCAATTAGATAGGGCAGCGCAACGGCGGTACCGATGACAAGGATGACTAAAAAAAACAGAATGCCAAAAAACCATTTTAAAAATCGTTTCATTGATTTATCCTTTTTACTTTTATTTGGCTATTAATTTATACAGACAGTTTATTAACTCGTAAGGGTGATTTCTGTTAACGAGTTCTATCTATTCTAAAGCGTATCGTTTCCTTTAACCTGCCAGGGCTTTTTTGAATTGTTCAATGGTATTTTTCTCAACCGTGAGCAGCACGTTCCAAAGGCAATCATAGCGCTCAGAACTTTTCAGTTCACGTAAGGTGTGTAGGCCAGGTTTGAACTCTTCTTTTTTGAGTTCGCGATAGGTTTTACCTGAAGCCACCATCAATGCGAACTCCAAAATGCGCTCTTCAGCATTATAACGTCGATCATGTTCAGAAGCGGTATTCACTTCTTTTTCGTAATAGAATTGATCAAAATGATTAAACTCATCATCAAGCAGGGGTTTTAAGAATTTTAAGGTCTGTTGTCGTTTAGAGACCATCAAGAAGGCACTGGACTTACCAAATTTTTTACTGATTTGTTTTACGGTATCAATGCTTTCAATCTTACTGCGAATGCTAAGTAGATCGAGCAATATATTAATATCGAAATTTTTAATTCGAAAATCCAAACCAAAAAAATCCTCTCGTTCCATAAGTTAAACGCTCTTGTTGATTAGGCCCCGTTATTTCGCATACATATTGCTAATATCGGATTCAAACTGGTTGATGATTAATTGACGTTTTGTTTTTAAGGTTGGGGTTAACAACCCATTTTCGACCGTCCAGGGGTCCAGTTTTAGTACCACGCGGCGGACTTTTGCATATCCTGGAAAATCTTTTAACGCAGAAGCAATTTGTTGTAATACCGTTTTATGTAATTTGTTATTGTTTAATGCCGCTTGATCAAACGGGTCAAGCTGGTGTTCTTTAGCCAGGCCAACCCACTTTTCAGAGTCTAGAACAACTATCGCACTTAGGTAAGGTTTTGATTCGCCGACAATGACGACGTTCTCAAAAATCGGTTCAAGTTTAATCGCATCTTCCATATCGACCGGGGGAATTTTCTCTCCATTGGACATGACCAGGATGTCTTTGATGCGGCCGGTAATGTAGACCATATCATTATCAATGCGGGCTTTGTCACCGGTGCGAAGCCAGCCATCTTTGGTCATCACTTCATTGGTCGCCTTATGATTATTCCAGTAACCGAGCATGACCCCGGGACTGTGTACCTGCAGTTCGTCATTTTCGCCAATGCGAACCTGCACGTTTTCAAACGGGTGGCCGACACTATCGGGATCGTTACTATCGGGTTTATTCGCACAAACCACCGGACTGCTTTCCGTCATGCCATAACCTTGAATCAAGTTGAGCCCCATGCTTAGAAAGAGTTTGGCGACCGGATGGGGCAGGGCGGCACCGCCACTGATGGCCAGCTCTAAATTTCCACCCAGTTTAGCAAGCAGGGTATTGGCAACTTTTTTCTTTAAAAAAGGCCAGAAAATATGGCCCGGGCCTCGATGTCCCATGCCTTGTTCGGCCTTAAAGTTGCGCCAACCCGTGTTCACCGCATAACGGAAAATATTACGTTTTATCGCCGATTCGTTTTCCAATTGCGCCTGAATACGCTCATAAACACGTTCAAAAATTCGGGGTACGGAGACCAGTACATTGGGTTTTACTTGCAAGAGGTCATCCGCAAGCGTCTGTACGGAGCGGGCATAGGTGATATGCATGCCCCACATCATCGGCGTGTAATATCCGCAGGTACGTTCAAAGGTATGAGAAAGCGGTAAAAAGGACAGCAAGGTTTGATCGCCGCGCAGGGAGACGTGTTTGCCTGAACCCTCAGCAATGCTGAGTATGTTTTTATGGCTCAGCATCACGCCCTTGGGTTTGCCTGTCGTGCCGGAGGTATAAACTATGGTCGCCAGGTCATTGGAATCCCCCCCGCGTTCTTTCAGCGGATTGGGTAAGTGCGCCATCCAGTCACTCAGGGTCCAGACTTTGGGTGAATCCTCTCCCTGCTGGCTGCTGACTTCTCCGTCAACCACGATCACATGTTCAACACCTTTTAACGCATCTGGTGCGGTTGATACGAGGTTGTCCCAGTGTTTGGCGCTTTGGATCACCAGTAAACGGGAGCCGGAATCCTGGATCACGTAAGCGATGTTATCAGGACGATCTTCTATATAGAGTGGCACAACCACCAGCCCTTGGGCGAGTGCGGATTGGTCTGCGATAACCCATTCAGGGCTGTTTTTCAGACAAATCGCGATACGGTCGCCTTTTTCGAGCTGAGTGGCATTAAAGGCCGATTGCCAGCGGCTCACCAGGTTGGCCATGTCCTGCCAGCTCAAATCAATCCATTTTTTCTGTTCACGGTCATAGTACGTATAGGCTGCCTTATCAGCAGACTGCCTTACGCGCTCACGAAACAGACCGTCAATTGTGCCTGCATGGTCTGCAGATATGTATTCGGTCATCACCTTTTGCATAAATCCCCCTTTCTTGCCCCACATAATGGCAAAGGCGATTGACGTCCGCAAGCCACCCTCGCTACGCTATGCACTATGGAGATTATTGTAAATGGTCAGTCGCAGAATGTACCCGATGGTTACACTGCCGAGCAGTTGGTCAATTCATTGGAATTGGCCGGTAAACGCATTGCTATGGAGGTGAATGCGGAAATTGTGCCGAAGAGCCGCTATCCCAAATATGCCTTTTCGGCAGGTGATCGGGTCGAAGTCGTGCACGCCGTTGGCGGTGGCTAGTAAGTAATCAAATTATTTTTCTATTACGTAACAATTTTCAGGAAGGTCTATGAGTCAGAGCGCAGAAGCGAGCCAACCCCTGGTGGTGGCCGGAGAATCCTACCAATCTCGTTTATTGGTGGGAACAGGCAAGTATAAAGATATGAATGAAACCAAACTGGCGATTGAGGCAAGCGGGGCGGAGATCGTGACCTTCGCGGTGCGACGCAGCAATATTGGTCAGAACCCGGACGAGCCGAATCTGTTAGAAGTGGTTTCACCGGACAAATACACTTTGCTACCGAATACTGCGGCCTGTTATACGGCTGAAGATGCAGTCAGAACCTGCAAACTGGCACGTGAACTTTTAGATGGCCATGATTTGGTTAAGCTTGAGGTACTGGGCGATGAAAAGACCTTGTTTCCGGATATCAAACAAACCTTAATCGCGGCAGAGCAATTGATTGCGGACGGATTTAAGGTGATGGTGTATACCAGTGACGATCTGATCATCGCCAAAGAGCTTGAGTCGATGGGGTGCGTGGCGGTGATGCCATTGGCCGCACCGATTGGATCAGGCTTGGGCATACGTAATCCATACAACATTCGCTTCATTGTCGAAGAACTCAAAGTTCCGGTCTTGGTTGATGCCGGTGTGGGGACCGCTTCGGATGCGGCGATTGCGATGGAATTGGGTTGCGATGGAATCTTGATGAACACCGCGATTGCGGCTGCCCAGGATCCGGTATTGATGGCCTCGGCGATGAAGAAGGCCGTGCAAGCAGGACGCGAAGCCTTTTTTGCGGGTCGCATGCCGAAGAAACAATATGCGAGTGCATCGTCACCGCTGGATGGCACTTTCTTCTAAAAATTAATAAGAGTCTGAGATGCGTTCTTATCTGTCATTCCCCTGAAGAGGGGTATCCAGCTATATTGCTCTGCTCCCTGTTTTATCTATGACAAAATACTATCGAAAAATTCGCAGCTTTGTCCGTCGTGAAGGCCGGTTGACCAAAGGCCAACAACGTGCCCTGGATGAATTGTATCCGTTGTTTGGTATAGAGCTGGAAGCAAAACAACTCATCGATTTTGAAACCCTATTCGGTAACGATCATCCCGTACACATTGAAATCGGTTTTGGTAATGGCCAGGCCTTAACCTATATGGCCGCTGAACATCCTGAGCAAAATTATCTCGGTATCGAAGTGCATCGACCGGGTGTCGGTAATGCGTTACTACAGATTGAACAGCAAGATTTAAAAAACGTACGAGTGATCGGCCAGGATGCCGTTGAGGTGTTGGCCGATCATATCCCTGCGAATAGTCTTGCTGCCGTTTATATCTTTTTTGCCGATCCATGGCATAAAAAACGCCATCATAAACGACGACTGATTCAGGTTGAGTTTGTTAAAACGTTACTCAGTAAGTTAAAACAAGATGGTCTGATCCATTTTGCAACCGACTGGCAGGATTATGCCGAGCATATGCTTGCGGTGCTAAAACAGATTCCGAATATTGAAAATTTAGCAGGCGAAGATCAATTCAGTGAACGCCCGGACTATCGACCGGTCACCAAATTCGAACAACGTGGTTTACGCTTAGGTCACGGTGTTTGGGATTTGCTACTTAAAAAGAAATAATAACTTGAATGTAAGCCCTATAGTGCGTAACCATTTTATTTGTAAAAAGTCTAGTTTTTATCAATTTTAAAAATCAAGTACTTGAAAGGACCTGATGAAAAATATGCACCACTCCAAAATAAAAGAAAATGTATAAAAAATACAGTTAAGTAAATATTTTTTCCAGTAGATCCGTATGATGTAGGTAATCCAAATGTAAAATATATAGCTATAGTGCTCATCATGATAAAAATATTTAGATAGTATTGGTACTTAGGGGGTTTTCGCATAACAACAAAGTAGAAAAACCAAAATATAACTGCATATAGGACACCGGGTAGTACAGAAAATAAGATCGTAACACCGATATTATATAGTGTTAATTCATCCTCAAATTTTAATAACCTGATTAAATTAACAAGAGTAGATATTGTTAATCCACTTATACATAAATTTAAAAATTTTGGAGAAAAGATTCGAATTAGTAAAGCAGAAACTGGAGTGCCTATTAACAATGCAATAAGATAAATATCCCATTTATCAAAAAGGCGATCAATAAACACATGTATGTGATAAAAAATAGAATGGGCTGTTGATGGATAGTCAGGTAAATAATAATTTAAAATAGCAAGTTCAACTAATAATACGCCTAGCATTACACCAATAGGTGCTAAGATAAAGGCAAAACCTGTGTTAATAGTTTTTGAAGACATATTCAACGAGCATATCATATTACTTCGCTGTTTATTGCTACATGGTATAAGTAGCCAGGTATGTTATTTGTTAGCGGGGGTCTAGTAATAATTAGTTTAGTTTGGGTAGTGCTGTTCGATGCTGTCATGCACGACGATGTCCATCCCTTTCGCATGCACCAGACCGCGTTCCTGCATGGTTTTTAGTACCCGTCCGACCGTTTCCCGTTTGCAACCGACGATGCGCGCGATTTCTTGTCGTGAAATATGAAGTTGCATGCCATCGGGGTGGGTCTTGGCATCCGGTTCAGAGCACAACTCAGAGAGGGTTCTTGCGATGCGTCCGGAGACATCCATGAAGGCCAGGCGAGTAACACGACGACTGGTTTGTAACAAGCGGCGTGCGAGTTGTAAGCCAACCGCAGTTAGGATCTTGGAGTGTTCGTCTTTAAGGTCCGTTTCAAATAGTTGATATAACTTGCTGTATTCAATCTCGGCCAGGACACAGGCTGAACGAGCACGTATATTGGCGGTACGTTCATTCGTCCGATAGAACAGGCCCATCTCACCAATGAAATCGCCGGTATTCAGGTAAGCTAGAATAATTTCATTGCCATCTTCATCACTATCGATGACGGAAGCCGACCCATCGACAAGATAATAAAGTCGGTCCGCCGCACCGCCGGCACGCATGATCAGGCCTTTTTTGGGAATCTTGCGCGTATCACAAAATGACAGAAAACGTTCAATCGCGTCCTGATTAATAACTACAACTTCTTCGTGGTCTTGGGGTCGATACATTGTGTTATAGCTATCGGCTTGATCGACTAAGGCTTTAAGGAGATCACAAAATTAATAGTGGTTTAAGAATGGTCTGATAAGAAATTGGGCTAATTTATTCCAGCGGCCATAACCAGGCCGCACCGCGCACACCACTGGAATCACCGTGTACCGGCGGAACCAAGCGCGTGGCGACATGATCGGAAAATACAAAATCCTCCCAGAGTTTGGGGACGTTTTGATACAGGCTTTGAATGTTAGATAAACCACCGCCGAGCACGATCACATCCGGATCGATCACATTAATGATACTGGCCAGTGCGCGGGCCAACCGATGTTCATAGATTTGCATGGCCTGTTGCGCCAGTGCTTCACCTGCCTCCAGTGCCTGCAGAATATCCTGGGTATTTTTTGCCTGGCCGCCTGCCGCCTGATAATGGCGGGTAAAACCTGTGCCAGAGACAAAGGTTTCGATGCAACCGTGTTGGCCACAAAAGCAGGGCAGGCCCGGTCGCTCATCATCGGTTGGCCAGGGTAATGGGTTATGTCCCCATTCGCCACCGATCGCATTGGCACCGGTGACAATATGTTTGTTGATACAGATTCCGCCGCCGGTACCGGTGCCTATGATCACGCCAAATACCACCTCCGCTGTTTTTGCAGCACCGTCTGTCGCCTCAGAGACGGTAAAGCAATTCGCATCATTGGTGATGCGCACCGGACGGCTTAAGGTCTTGGCTAAATCTGCCTCGAGCGGCTCACCAATCAACCAGGTGGAGTTGGCGTTTTTAACCAATTGGGTGTGAGGTGAGATGGCACCCGGGATACCAATGCCGACACTGCCGGATTGCGTGGTTTTCGTTTCGAGGTGATCGACCACCTCTTTTATTGCCAACAAAGTTGCTGGATAGTCATTACGCGGGGTGGCGATCCGGTAACGACACAGTTCATTACCATTTTCACCCAAGGCAATGCCTTCAATTTTGGTGCCGCCAAGATCAATACCGATACGCATGACTATAATAATTCCGTATCGTCATGTGAGTAGGCGGGTGCACAGCTGCATAAGATATGCAGGTTCTGCTCGCTGTTATTTTCAATGCAATGGGCTGTACCGGGCAGTATCAGGATTGAATCACCAGTTTGTACGCTAAATTGTTTTTGCCCCAGTGTCATTAGTCCCTGACCTTGTCGAATAAAATAGATTTCTTCCGTTTTAAGGTGTTGATGTAATGCCGTGGTTTGACCTGGAAGCACAATTGCCTCCGCCAGAGATTGTTGGTGATTATGGTGTAGCGAAGGATGAATTAACTCCCGGATTAATGAGCCATCTTTGGTTTCATAGGCCGTAATATCGTCATAACGGGTATGCATTATTGTTCCTTGTCAGATTCTGACCGTGTGTAGTCAAAATAGATTGGCTTATTTGTTTTGCTGAGTTTAATCATAATATAAGGCTGGGTGATTTGCATGGTGCGCATGCTGCCGGGAGCGGGTCGTTGTATCGCAAATATAATTTGCGTATATTTTTCAGTGTTCACAACCTTATCGACTTGAATTGAATAGCCCCCGGTCGGTTGTTCACCCAGAAAATTGGCGACCACCACGGTGCTATTAAAATTAATAACGGGCGTAGGGGTTTTTGCGCCACCGGTATGGATCGCCCAAAGTTGATTAAACTCGTTAGCATTTTCGATGATAAGCGCTTTTTGTAAGGTGAAACCACTTTGTTGCCCTTGTGAGAGTATTGTATAACTCGGATCAGCAACCGGAGCAGGTGGTGGAGTTGAACAGCTAATGACATTGACTAAAAGGCCAAGGCTGATAATGAACTGAGCATAGAAAAACTTCAAATTCGTATCGCCTCACTTACATCGCTATGCGAAATCTTATCCAGGCGGATATAGTGGATCTCACCATCATTGCTTTGTCCGATTAAAAATTCCTGTTTGTCTCGAGTGATAAGATCTAATGGCATCAGTTTGCCAATGTGTTGTTGATCCAAGTCGTTTACCCAGGCAATCTGCAACATGACCTTGTGCATGATAGCAAGTTCGTATTCTGAATGCCGATCACAACTGATTGGCTGGTAGTGATCTTTTTCGGCTGATTTTTTCTTCTCAGTCATCATCCCTCCTCAGATTAACCGTAGTATGATCAGTCAACGGATCTCGCTCAATCAAAAATGTAATTGGACGGCAGCAGACCTGGCAGTCTTCGATATATTGTTGTGCACCCATATTTTGATTTTGACTTAAATCAAGTGTTGTCGAAAAGGATTCGCCACAATAAGGGCAAACAGCCAGATAATCAGAGAGCAGCTTATCATTCATTTGCTTCGGGTAAAAATATCTCAGTCAGGTCATTTAAATATTGTAGACCCAATTCGGTCGGTTGAATTTCTTTTAGCCCCCAGTTTATCAGATCTTTTTGTTCTGCGAGTTGTAAACCTTTTTCTACTGATGATATAGGCAGACCACAATGTAACT
Source organism: uncultured Ectothiorhodospiraceae bacterium (assembly GCA_947259425.1). Taxonomy (GTDB): domain Bacteria; phylum Pseudomonadota; class Gammaproteobacteria; order UBA6429; family Thiohalophilaceae; genus SZUA-24. The sequence goes on from CAMYMO010000462.1 coordinate 17,297, forward strand.
GAAAAAGCTCAGTCTCAAAGCCATTAATCAACCGGAAGGCATTGAGTAAAAATTCAAAGACGGTTTCTTTATCGCTCAGCTGTTTGTTGCCGGATAAGCGTTGGGTTTGATTGGTCGCCGCTAAATACTCTCGCGGATTTTTAATCATCCAGCTGCGCTGAATATTTTGTTGGTCGCCGTGGGTAATCTTACCGTGCGCGCCTGCGCCTATTCCAAGATAATCACCAAATTGCCAGTAATTTAAATTATGCTGGCACTCATGCCCTGCCCTGGCAAATGCGGAGATTTCATAGCGTAGGTAATCATGAGTGGCGAAGAGTTCACGGCAGGCCGCTTCAATATCAGCAAGTTGCTCATCATCTGGTAATAGTGGAGGTTGATGATGAAATAAGGTATTGGGTTCAATGGTAAGTTGATAATGGGAAATGTGATTAGGATTTAAGGCAAGCGCACACTGTAAGTCACCCATTGCTTCACCGACACTCTGGCCGGGTAAACCGTACATTAAATCAAGATTGATTCTGTTGAAGCCGGTTTTATTCGCAATTTCAATCGCTTTAATCGCCTCTCGAGCAGTATGAATTCGACCGAGTTGTTTTAGATGTTTGTTATTAAAGCTTTGTACCCCGATCGATATTCGGTTTATGCCGATAGAGTTAAATTCTTCAAAACGTGCTTGCTCGACAGTGCCGGGGTTTGCTTCCAGGGTAATTTCGGTCGTTGCTGGAAAATTAAGTCGAGCCCTGAGGCCGGAAAGTAGTCGGTCCATCGATTCCGGAGAAAATAGACTTGGCGTGCCTCCGCCAATGAATATACTTTGTATACGGCGTCCCCAAACACTGGCTAATTGTTGATCCAGATCTGCCAATAGTGCTTCGATGTATTGTTGTTCTGGCAATGAGTCCTTGAGTTCATGTGAGTTAAAATCACAATACGGGCATTTTTTTACACACCACGGGATGTGTATATAAAGGGATAAAGGTGGCAACTCTGTAAAGTGTTGCATAGGATTATTTTGCTACCGGTTTGTCTTCTTTTTTCTCTTCTTCGTGTTCAAATTCGGCCAGGCTTTTAGTATTGGCAAAAAAAGTGTCACTCGAGCTCGGTTCCATCACTACAAACGCCGGAGGTTTAATTAATCCTGAGTAATCAGGTTGTCCGGAGTATTGAGGTTGATTGACATAGGAGACCAGATAGGCGACACCGACAATCAGGCTGGCGACGACAGTCGAGATTACTTTTGTTTTACGTTTACGAAAGTGAGTGCTCTGTCGTAAATGACCGTAAAATAATAATAAGGTGAAAGCCAGATCGGAAAATACGGTCAACACGGTTTGCAAACCGCTGATCGGAAAAATGAACTCAAGATACTCAAAGGTAAGTTCAATAAAGTAAAATCCGGACAACAGTAAGCCAACATGGATGCCGTGATAGGCAAAATAAAATTTATGTGTAATTATTTTACTGATAACGGACCAGATAAATGTCCAGATTACGATCACTATTAAAACCGGTAAAACCGAAGCAAGTAAGGTATTGAAATGCATTTCACGAATGGTCATAAAATACTGATTAGCCAACAGGATCCCTGCGGTTAAGATCCAGACAAACGGAAGGATCAGGCCATTGGTCATCACCAGGTGCCATTGACTGGGTCTGCCATGATCAAAAAAGGTTTCTTTGACTGAAAAATCTTCAGAGCGAAAACGCAAATCGGTATGACCAATACGAATTCGTTGATTATCCTGGATGGTTAATATGTCATGGCGAATAACCGGGTGGATAGTAAACAGACCATTGTCGCTATGTAAATCGGTCGCCATGATGTGGCCATCACCATCGACCATTAACTCGACGTGTTCTGGCGAGACATAGTTGTCATCTAAAATAATATCATTTTTATACGAACGGCCAATCTTGATTGGAAATTGATTAACCTTATGTCGTTCTTTGACCTTGCCAAAGCGGTCCAGAACTTCGATGATTATGGGCGCTTCCATGCAAAGCTCCCTAAATAGTGTTTACTGAATTTCATCGCATTATCGTAACTCACCCCGGCTAATGCCAGCGTGCTTATTATTGCTTTATTGTCTTCGTTTAATGTCGCAAAGGTCAGCAGCATGTCATAGAGACCCGTGAATTTTTTATATTCTTTTAGACATAGAGCTGTCTTAAGCAGCATATCTTTTTGGGCTATATAATCAACTTTGCAGTTATACTCGGTAAAGTTTTCTTCACCACTGGCAAGTGACGAGCTCGGATTGGAAAAATAGGTTTGAATGAGGTGTGCAAAGCGAAATTTACCCAATTCGATATCTTCAAAATAGTGGTGATTGTAGCGAATGGTACCGGTACTTAAATAATTTATTAAATAGATATCATTTTTTGTTGCACAGTAACTATTCGATTTTCGGTAAGGCTCACTGTCTTGTTTTGAGTCTCCCCAACAATTTATATAACTCGCTATTTTTGCTGGTACCGTGTAATTACCCAGGGTTTTGGTTGGAAAGGGGGTATTGGATAATTCATCGAGGTAACGTGATTGATTTTCTAAAAGCTGTTGTTGAATTACTTTCATAAAATCTTTGGGTGTTTCTTTCTGAACATCTTTTGCCAGCGCCGCCAGAAATTTTTGCGGGACCAAAAAACCGATACTATTTCCCGCGGTGGCCACATTAACTCCGATCACAGTGCCATCTTCAATAATCGAAGGTCCACCGCTCATGCCCGAATTTAGTGCGCCAGATAATAATATCCGTTCGTGCATGGTATCTTTGGTCAAGCCATTATAGGTGCCTTCGACGATGGTCATACCTAAATCCAGCGGGTTGCCTAAAGTGTAAATGCGCACGCCTTTATTTAACGTTTTATCGCTGATCTTTAAAAAGGGGGTATCGATCGCATCCCCACTGAGTAGCGCCAGGTCGTGAATGACATCGATGTGAATTAAATCTGCGGCATGGATAACACCATCCTGCGTTATGTATTCAATACGGTACTGTTCGGGTTTAAAGACATGTTTGGAAATAACATGGTAGTTGGTGGCAATGGTGCCGTCTTTGTCGATGAAAAAACCACTGCCTATGGTTGATTTCGAATTAGTTGACTTGTCGATAATTCGAATTTGTAAAAGCCGATCCTGGTACTGTCCAAAGACCTCTTCCGTCGTAGCTTGGCTAAATGAGCTGAATGTGCTGACGAAAAACAATAAGAATATTCCAGACAGATTAGCCAGGAAAAATTTTATTACTGTTGGTTTTTCTATTAGTCGCATATTTATTTGTTTGACAGTTTTTTAAGTAAACAACTCAATGCTTTGCCACGATGGCTTAAGGCATTCTTTTTATCCGCTGGTAATTCTGCTGATGTACATTGTTGCTCAGGAAGATAAAAAACCGGATCATAACCAAAACCATTATCGCCTTTGGGGGTATCAATAATTTCACCTTCCCATGTTCCTTGGCAAATTAGCGGTGTTGGGTCAGACGGGTGCGCCATTAACACCATTAAGCACTGAAAGCGTGCTGTGCGTGTCGGTTCGTTTAATGCCTGTAAATCACTAATGAGTTTCTGCAGATTCTCAGTGTCCGTGGCCCCGACGCCGGCAAAACGAGCTGAATAGATCCCAGGTGCACCCATTAAGGCATCCACTTCAATTCCTGAATCATCGGCGAGGGCAGGTAATTTACTGTACTCGGCAGCATGACGAGCTTTGAGTATGGCATTTTCAACAAAGGTGAGACCGGTTTCTTCAACCTCTGGAATATTATAATCGGATTGCGGGACCACTTCGATATCCAGATCCGCAAGTAATTGGCCGATCTCGCGAACTTTTCCTGGATTGTTACTGGCTAGCACTATTTTTTTTATCATGCTGGTGATTCTATGCCTGAAGTACTGATTTTTGTACTTCAATTAAATTACGAATGGCATCCTGTCCAAGCTTTAACATCGCCTGCAATTCTGAGTCTGCAAAAGCAACACCTTCGGCGGTGCCCTGTATTTCAATGAAGCCACCTTGATCATTCATCACAATGTTCATATCGGTTTCGCAGTTTGAATCTTCCGGGTAATCCAGATCTGAGATAGGCAGGCCCTGATAAATCCCAACGGATATTGATGCGATATGCGATTGAATGGGATTATCGGTAATTAATTTTTTATCCAGTAAGTGTTGTATTGCATCGGCAAGGGCGACAAAGCCACCGGTAATGGACGCGGTTCGTGTGCCACCATCGGCCTGGATGACATCGCAATCAACGGTAACGGTGTGCTCGCCTAATTTTTCCAGATCAACGGCTGCGCGCAATGAACGGCCAATAAGTCGTTGGATCTCCATGGTGCGACCACCCTGTTTGCCTCTCGCCGCTTCACGCCCCATGCGACTTCCGGTCGAACGCGGCAGCATTCCGTATTCTGCGGTCACCCAACCCTGACCACTGCCTTTTAAAAATCTAGGCACCTTGGATTCGACGGTGGCATTGCATAAGACTTTGGTATCGCCAAACTCAACCAGTACCGAGCCTTCTGCATGTTTGGTGTAATTGCGAGTAATCTTAACCGTACGGATTTCATCGGCAGCTCGTCCACTGGGGCGGGTAACGCTCGAACACATAGTTTAACCTTCTTTTATATAATGAGTGAGTTTCAACCTGTTTACACAGGATTCGGCTACAAAAGCTTATCATTGAGATATTTATGGATCGAACCTACTTTGTCCAAACGCTTTTGCAGAAATTTAAAGTGTAACACTAGGATAACGAGACTTAAGCCAAGATACCAGATCATCTGGATCTCAAAAAGATTGACAGGTGTGGATAAGAGTAAATCTACTTAGTTTTAATGTTTGTGTGAAATAAACCAAATTTTGTCGGTAAATCTTTAACAGGGTTACATCTCGTCTTTATAGAGTTTAAAAGTTTGTTCGATGACATCGACGGCATTTTGTACCGGATCAAGTTTAGAAGCCTGATTAACTTGTTTTTCGATTCCATCGGAAATAGCACGGCCAACTAACTGCAACGACATTATCTGGATTGCTACCGCGCTGGTATTATCGCTATTCGGATAGGTTTTTTCTTCGGCCTGTTGGGCGAGCAGATCCAACGCATCACCAATGCGACCATCCATAATTTTGGTACCAATTTCCATTTCTTCGAGCGGTTCCCACAGGCCGTCGGAACATAACATCAATA
>CAMYMO010000463.1 GCA_947259425.1 uncultured Ectothiorhodospiraceae bacterium
CTTTTTAATACCTCTAGCAGGTGTAAAACTATGCGTGCACCACTTGCCCCAACCGGGTGTCCGAGACTAACACCACCGCCATCAACATTAAGTTTATCCTGATCAAGTTCACCGATAATGGTTTTGCTGCCAAGTTCATTTTGACAATAGTCGCTATCTTGCCAGGCTGCAATACAGGCCAGCACCTGGGCAGCAAAGGCTTCATTGATCTCCCAATAATCTATGTCGCTAAGTTCAAATTTGCTTCGTTTCAGTATTGGCGTAATCGCGTGCACCGGGCCAAGTCCCATTTGAGCAGGTTCCAGACCAGACCATTGAGCATCAATGATCTGGCCTAAAACGGGTAAATCATAATCTACGACGGCCTTTTCACTTGCTAATAACAATGTAGCGGCACCATCGGTAACCTGTGCGCTATTGCCGGCAGTGACCATACCAAACGGGCGATCGAATACAGGTTTTAATTTAGCGAGCGCTTCAACTGATGAGTCTCGCCTTAAACCATCATCACTTTCATAGACATGTCCACCAATATCGTACATGGGTTCAATTTCAGAGAGATGGCCCTGATCTTGTGCCGTTGCAAGGCGGTGGTGACTGCGCGTTGCATATTCATCCATTTGCTCGCGAGTAATGTTAAACCGAAAAGCAAGGTTTTCTGCGGTTTGTCCCATGGATAATCCAACGACCGGATCAGTTAGTCCACGTAACAAACTAATAATTGGCTTAAAGTGACCGGGGCGTATTTTACTAATAACTTTAAGTCGTTGCGATAAGGTTTTAGCGCTATTGAGTGCGGCTAACCAGTTCACCATGTTTTCATTATAAAGTACTGGTGCATGGCTCATGCATTCTACGCCACCCGCTAAAATGAGATCGGCGCGCTTATTTGCAATCTCAAGTGCAGCACAATCCAGGGCCTGCAATCCGGAGGCGCATTGGCGTTGTACGGTCCAGGCCGGGACATCATTACCGATACCGAGCCGTAAGGCTAATAGACGAGCAATGTTCGCCTCATCAGGGCTAGGCATAACACAACCCATGATGACTTCATCAATGGCATCTGCTTCGAATGTTTGCCGAGAAAGTAAGGCTCGTCCAGCAGCGACTGCATAATCCGCTGCGGCGAAAGGTCCTAATTTTCCTCGCGCTTTTAAGAAGGGCGTTCTACTGCCATCCACTATGTATACGGGACGAGCGAACTTGCCACCGGTACCAAAATTTCGTTTTTTACCTGGCACCGTGGTTTTTTTCTTTTTAGTTGTGCTAACTGCTTTCTTTTTTACAGTTGCTTTTTTCTTGCTGGCCGCCACAAATTTCTCCTATTTCAAATCAGGTGAAAAATCGTCTACCTGAATTACATCCCAACGTGCAGACTCTGCATCACGAATAAGAGTTGCTTCCTCTTCGCTGATAATGTTTTGTTCTAATGCTCTGCTAAGCATATCATCCATCACCTGATATCCTGGTTGGTAATCTTTTAATTGTTTTTTGAGCCGTTTTTCAATGTGCTCGGATTTAATAACTTTAACTAATGCATTCTCCAGTGCTGCGACGGTGTCAGCGGAATCTGCCATTGGCATATACATGCCTTTGGTAAGTCGATCGCGGGTTTGTGAAGGCGTTAATAGTAATTGAGCAACTTGATGTCCTAATTTGTCGGATGGCGGTTTGAACCAGCGCCCAATTGGAAATATGACGATACGCAATACGAATGCAGCAAACCGATTGGGCAGGTTTTGCAGTAACCCATCAATGGCGAGTTGGGTTTTATATAAAAGCATTTCGCAATTCCATTTCATTAAGGGTGCGTCTTCACGAATATTGCCCTGCATTTCGAATCTTTTTAGTACGGCTGTCGCTAAATACATGTAACTTAAAATATCCCCAAGGCGTGCGGAAATTTTTTCTTTTCGTTTCAGGTTGGCACCTAAGGTTAATAACGCGGTATCTGAGAGCAAACCAAACGCCGCACTTATACGGGTTATTTTTTTATAATATTTGCTTGCCGGGCGTTTGGCGCCCGTAAATACAAAGATGGAACCCGTTAAGGCATGAAAAAAACTGCGTAGGTAATTGCTTATAAAAAACCGAATATGGCCAAAGAAGGCCGTATCAAACTTTTTGATTGAATCGTCCCAGTCACTTTCATCGAGTGCGGACATTTCCTGAAAAATATACGGATGACTTCGAATTGCACCCTGGCCAAATATAATCATGCTGCGAGTTAATATATTGGCGCCTTCAACAGTGATGCTAATCGGCACGGCTTGATAGGCTCTACCTAAAATATTTTTAGGTCCGAGACAAATCCCGGCTCCGCCGACGACATCCATCGCATCATTGACAAGTTCGCGCATGGTCTCAGTCAGGTGGTATTTTACGATGGCCGAAATAACGGATGGTTTTTCACCGATATCCAGGGCGCCTGCCGTTAACACTCTGGCTGCATCCATCATATAGGTATAACCACCAATTCGGGCAAGTGCTTCTTCTACACCTTCAAAGCGCCCAATTGGCATGCGGAATTGTCGTCTGACTCGTGCATAAGCGCCAACTGATCGACTGGCTACTTTTCCTGAGCCAACACTTAACGCGGGAAGCGAGATCGAACGACCATCGGCCAGGCATTCCATTAACATTCTCCAGCCCTGTCCAATACGTTCCTGGCCACCAATGATGAAGTTCATGGGTAAAAACACATCTTTCCCACTGTTGGGCCCGTTCATAAAAACAAGATTTAATGGGAAATGTCGCCGACCAATATTTACGCCTGGTGTCTCGGTTGGTACTAAGGCTAAGGTAACGCCAAGATCTTCATTATCACCCAACAGATGGTCAGGATCATAAAGTTTGACGGCGAGGCCAAGTAGGGTAGAGACCGGACCTAAAGTTATATAACGTTTATTCCAGGTTAGCTTGACGCCGAGCACGTCTTTTTGATCCTGATAGTTGCCGCGACAGACGATTCCATAGTCGGGTATGGCACCGGCGTCACTTCCTGCTTCAGGATTGGTTAAACCAAAACATGGAATTTCTTCGCCGGCAGCCAGGCGAGGCAAGTAATAATCCTTTTGTTCCTGTGTTCCATATTCAAGCAACAATTTACCAGGTCCAAGTGAATTCGGAACCATCACCGTTACTGCTGCCGATACACTACGGGTTGAAACTTTCATCACCACCGCAGAATGGGCCAGTGCGGAATATTCAAGGCCTCCGTAGGCCTTGGGAATAATCATACTGAGAAATTTATTTTCTTTTATAAATGTCCATACATCTTCTGGCAGGTCGTTTTGTTCATGGGTAATTTGCCAATCATCGATCATTGCGCAAAGCTGATTAACCGGACCATCCAAAAACGCCTGTTCCTCTTCAGTCAGACGGGGTAATTGAAGTTTTCGGAGTTTTTTCCACTGTGGTTTCCCACTAAAAAGCTCGCCATCCCACCATACCGAACCGGCATCAATCGCCTCACGTTCCGTATCAGACATTTTGGGGCTTACTTTTTTGAATAATTTCAGAATAGGGGTGGATATGTATCGAATACGCCAACCATATTCCTGTTCACGGGTCGCCGCAAACAATCTAAATTGTGATGTCAAATCGAACAACATCATGACAAGAATTAATACAGAAATCGGAATTGATAGCGTATTGTCTAGCGTCAGTGTTAAGACTGAAATGCTCAGAACAAAATAGATAACATATCGAACCATAAGGAGACATTCCTTTTCTCGTTTAAATGTAGCCGACCTGATGCAGTGGCATTCAAAAACGACTAAGTTTTATACAGATACGACTAAGACCATAATCATCGAACATCATTCAAACTAAGTGTAGGTGAAATGATCCGGGAAGTTTATGTTACCTATTATATATAGCGGTAAATTAGAGAATTTCATTAAATAAAACAGATTTTTTGTATATATATTAGTCAGATAGGTTTGAAAGTTGAACTGCCTCATTAATCAGCTCATTTGTAGAGTAAAAGTGAGGGGAAAAGCGTATGCCACCACCTCGATTTGCGCAAATAACCTTCTTCTTCATCAGAGTTTGATAGAGTGTCGGGCTTTCTACTATTCGGGAGCGAAATGTCACAATTCCAGACAACCGTAGTGGATCCGATGAAGAGATAAGCTCTAAATTATCAGCATCATTGATACATTCGATTGCGAATTGTGATCGTGCAAGTATGCTCGCCTCGATATCCGCAAGACCTGCTGCTAAAAGTAATGAAATACTCGAGTTTACAGCATGAATACCCAACATATTTGGACTGCCGCATTCAAAGCGACGAGCACTAGAAGCGACTTGCCATTCTTCTTGATCAAAGTTGTGCATTTCTTCGACCATATGCCAACCATACTCGGTTAGTTTTAATTGCTCTCGAAGTTCTGCACGGCAATAGAACAGCGCAATTCCCTCAGGACCTAGCATCCATTTATGGGTGTCGGCCATCACAAAATCAGCTTGTATTGCCTGAACATCAAACTGTAATGCACCAATACTTTGAATCGCATCAACACAAAATAGTATTTTCCGTTGTTTGCAGGTTTCGCCAAGACGATGCAAATCCATTCGTAAGCCGCTGGCATATTGAACGGAGCTGATTGAAAGTAATCGAGTGTTTTTATCCATCGCGTTAATCAATGCGTCTTCTGGTGAGCTCGCATTGGTCAAGTCAACTTCACGCAACTCCACGCCTTGTTGTTTTAATTGTTGCCATACAATTTTATTTGATGGGAACTCCTGATTGCTAATGACAATGTTCTCACCAGGGTGCCATTCCAGGCCTGCCGCCACGAAGGACAAGGCCTCTGAGGTATTTTTTAACAACGCTATATCATCTTTGCTCGGCGCATTAATTAACGCCCTTAATTGTTGCTTTAGATTGTCTTCAACTTTTAGCCAATCAAGGTAATTTGTTGCTCCATAATAAGTATTTTCATCAGCAAATTGTTTTACTGCGTTTTGAGTTCGACTTGGCCAGGGTGCAACGGCTGCGTGATTCAGATAGATAATTGAGGAATCAAGCGGGAATTCTTTTTTAATGAGCTCTTCAGATAACATAATGATTTATTTATTAAGCAAATAAAGAAGGTATAGGTTAATTAAAAATAATATTATCGTAGTCATTTTCCAAACAAAAGCAGGATTTCTTTTCATTAACGGGACAAATTCACTTTTCATGACTTGTTTGTCCGGCTTGGATAAAGCTGTTACGAACTCAGAGAGTCTACCATAACGAAATTCAGGGTTGATCTGAACCGCTTTTTCGACCGCTTTATCGACCCATAATGGAATTTCAGGATTAAAGTTTTTGATTGGTCGATAGCTTACCCGGCGAATGTTTTTGGCTGAGAGTTCTTTGCCATAAGGCAGGTGGCCAGTGAGTAACTCATAAGCAATCACGCCCAGCGAGAAGATGTCAGAGCGATTACTGCCCGTGCTACCGGTATGATATTCGGGTGCGGTGTAGTTAATGGTTCCAAGTAAATTGTTCTCGACAACCGGTGTTGAGATTTCATCAATGCCGGATATTTTGGTCGAACCAAAATCGATTATTTTCAGGGTGCCATGATCATCGATAATAATATTTTCAGGTTTCAAGTCCTGGTGAATCATCTCAAGCCGGTGAAAAGCGCGTAAGCCACTTGCGATTTGTTTAATAAAGTCGCGTACGATCGTTATCGAGGGTCGAGCTTCGTCTTCCATCCATTGTCGTAATGTACGTCCTTCAATATGTTCGGCAATATAATAAAGGGCTGTTCGGGTACGTGAGATCTCGAGCACTTTCATGACATGTGATTCGTTGATGCGACGCCCGGCCCATTCTTCATGTAAAAAACGATTGATATACTCGATATCGTCATCATAATTAACAGAAGGTGCCTTGAGCACGACATTCTGGCCAGTCTCAGTATCTTGCGCTAAATAAACCTCAGTACGTTTATTCGAGAACATATGTCGAAGGATTTTATAACCATCCAGGATCATATTCGCCTCGAGTGGGGGTGGGAAGGGGAGTTCAGTTAACTTCTGATAAAACTCTTCTTCATTTTCACCTGGCAATTCTTCAATCTTTACTAACTGCACCGTGATGTTGTCATTGGTTCTATTATCAAGTGCTGTCTGGATAATGGTGTTGGTTGCTTTATCAAGGTCATCGATATTTTCGTTGATCGTCTTCTTTAGTGATTTATCGCTAACAAATTCATGTACGCCATCCGTAATAAAAAGAAAAACATCATTAACCTCGAGGGGTATCGTGCGGTAGTCTATGTCCAGACGTACATCGATTCCCATTGCACGTGTTAAAAGCGAACGATTTTCATTTATTTCAACGCGATGATCATGAGTTAACTGCTTGAAT
>CAMYMO010000464.1 GCA_947259425.1 uncultured Ectothiorhodospiraceae bacterium
TTATCCACAAAAGTCGAGTGGCAATACCGACAAAGGTAAACAGATCTCAATCTCTAACCAGGTTTTGTTTCATCGCATGGCGAATACACTTAACTACCTGGACATTAAAACCGTGATCGTTTCGTGTGGTACTTGTATTGATCAGCTATTGACCTACCAATTTGAAAAAATATTCCCGGGTTGCCGTTTAATGGACATTCATGAATATCTAATGGAAAAAGATATCCGTATGCCCGAATCGAACACGACAAAATATTTGTACCATGATCCATGCCATACACCGATAAAACATTACGCACCGATTAACGTTGCCTCAACGTTAATGCGTTCAGAAGTAAAGTTAAGTGATCGTTGTTGCGGGGAAGCCGGTACCTTTGCCGTTTCACGTCCGGATATTGCGTCACAGCTACGTTTTAAAAAGCAAAACGAATTACATCAAGGTATAGACGCGCTGATTGGTAAGCAACAAGTGGAAAAAGAGGAAGTGAAATTATTAACTTCATGTCCGGCTTGTCAGCAAGGATTATCACGCTATCGACAAGATACCGGGTTGAAAACAGATTATATGGTTGTTGAATTAGCTAACGCACTATTAGGAAAAGATTGGCAACAGGATTTTATTAGTAAGACCAAACAAGACGGTATCGAACGGGTTTTGCTTTAAATGCTAGTTCGTTATATGAGTCCTTTTCTCGTCATTCCCGCGAAGGCGGGAATCTAATACCTGGATTCCCGCCTTCGCGGGAATGACGTAGAAAGGAACGAGACTGCAATGAAGCAATTAAATAGCAGACATAGTTTATATTGTGCAGAGATTTTAAATTTTGATATAGGTCCAACCATCGCGCTGGCGATTTAATGTTTCGCTTAATGCAGAGGGCGCTATCTTGGTATTGGGTAACAACGGTACGGCGGCGCCGGTTTTTTCCTGCACGCGCGCGATGGCTTTGGCGCAGGCCATAAAGACCAAATTATTATAGTTTGACTGCAAGTCGTTAATGCGTTTGGCGTAATGTGATTTGTCATTTCGTAACATGTTTAAACCTTTACCATTCGCTAATATTTGGATGGCGACCTTTTGTTGCTTGTCTTCAAATTCACGCAATATGTTTTCAGTTTCATTTAATAACACATTAAGACGATAAGGGTCGTCAGAAGTTACATGCAACAATACTTTCCAGGGTTCGACTGAACCAACGGGTTTATTGATTAAAACATTATCGGCCAGTTGAACGAGGCTTTTATCGCTTTGTTGGAAGGTTGCATGACCAAACCAGCCAGCAATCAAACCGAACAGGATCAGAACACTTGCGGCAACACTGGCATAAGAAGAGAAACGTCTGGAGTGTGTTTCAATTTTATGTTGTGGCTCAGGCAAATCATGGTAGGCGATTGAGACCATATTACGAACTTGTTCCAGCTTACAAACACGCTGGCGTAAATCATCGTTGTCGCGTAATTCTTCGATTAGATGCGTGCGTTCTTCACCCGCTAGTTCATTATCCAGATAAGCGTTAAGGTGCTCATCTGAATAGTTGAGGTGCTTGTCCGTCATTTTACTCTCCGTAATGTAGGTGTTTCTAAATTTACATCGTGTTCAGTTTTATAGTTCAAAAGGTATTCAGCCAGGCTACTACGAGCTCGCGATAGCCTGCTCATTACCGTGCCGACGGGTATGTTTAATATTTCAGATACCTCGGCATAACTAAACCCTTCCAAATTCACCAACGTTACAACGAGTCTTTGTGTTTCAGGTAAACGGGCGATCGATTTCCGTACGCTTTGCACCATGTCCTGAGTTTGTTGTACATGTTCAGGTGTTTCATTATGCGTTAACTCAATGTTATCAATGTCGACCGTATCACGCTGGCCCCTGAAGTAATCTCGCCAACAATTAATCAGTATTCCATATAACCAGCTATCAAGTTTTGCCGCATCGCGGAGCTGATTGACTCGTTTTAAGGCCTTAGCCATCGTTTCTTGTGCGATATCGGCCGCTAAATCCGGATTGTGACTCCATGCATAAACGGTTCTGTATAGTCGTTTATGATTGTTTGCAATGCGTTGTTTTAAATCACGTTGTAAACAAATTCTATTTAATAAATTCATTGTGCTGTTTGTTCCCCCTAACAATGCACTTTCCCTAGTGACTTGTTATATGTTGATTAGACGTTATAGGGCGCTAGGATATTCCATTTTTTTGTTTTTATATAATCAGAATATAATTAATTACTTATGCTAATAAGCCGTTGAATTTCCATTAAATTAAGATGGAATATTTTTGGAAGCTGTTCCGTCTTATATTTCGAGTGCCACCTTTGTGACACATAATAAGAAATCTTAGGAGGAGTTCCATGTTAAAGAAATACGGCAAATTAATGCTGTCGGCGATAATGAGTGGCCTGCTGTTAATCAGCGTATCGGCGACCCATGCGGCCGATAAATCATTTGCAGATACTAAAATAGTTTTGCAAATCAGTGACCCAAACCCATTCAAACAAACGCTTGTCCTTAATGTTGCCAACAATATCATCAAACATTACGGACAAGATCAAGTTGATATTGAGATCGTTGCCTTTGGTCCCGGTCTGCGCCTTTTGATGGAAGGCAATGCGAATACCGACCGTATCTCGTCGCTGTCTTCAAGCGGTGTGAAGTTTAGTGCTTGTGGAAACACCCAAAAAGCAATGAGCAAGAAGTTAGGCCATATGCCCAAAATGAATCCAAAGGCCGTAACAGTGGGTGCCGGTGTGGTCAGAATCATTGATTTGACCAACAAGGGCTACATACTAATTAAACCATAATTAAAAATTAATCTAACCAAACTAAATATAAAGATAATAACTCTTAAGGGAGATTTATAATGTCTAGTTTTAATAAAAAATTATTATTAGGCTTGTGCAGTGCGGCGACGATCGCAATGACAAGCCAAACCGCCAGTGCCGCAAACTGGCTGATGTTACAAGGTACGGAAAGACCCGGTCAGGCACCCCGTGCCAAGTTATGGGGCTTTATTCAAGCTCAGTATCAACAAGATTTTAGTGATGCCAATGCGGGTGGTGGTTATGTACCACCGAAGTTAGTCGGTCCGAACCTGGATTCTCAGGAGGCCTTTAATGTCAATCGTGCCCGTATTGGTGTGCGCGGAACCGGTTTTCCCTTAGATGATAAAGTTAATTACTTTCTCCTGGCTGAATTGGGCAATAATGGTATTACTCATGGTTCAGATGGGAAGTATCTAACGGATGCCAGTATCACGTTGAATCATATTCCGGGTGCGCGTTTACGTATGGGCTTATTTAAAACCCCTGGTTTTGAAGAAGGCCTACAGGCCATTCACGTGTTTGACTACATTAATTTTACTTCAGTCGGTAACCAGCTGATGCTGGAACGTCATCCAACAGAAGGTGATGTCAACCAGGCTGCAACGGCTACTCCGAATGCGGACATGAACCAATTTGCCCGCTCAGTTGGTGCGTTCCGCGATGTTGGTATCCAGGTTTTTGATACTTTTGGGGACGACAAACACGAGTTTAGCTATGCGGTCATGTACGGTAATGGTAATGGTTTGAATTACTCTGATAATGACGATAATAAAGATATCTATGCCTACTTATCGACTGAGTGGATTTACGGTGGTAAAGGTGGTCGTCGTGAAGGGTTAAAACTTTTCGCATGGCATCAGGACGGTAAGCGTACTAACATCAACGACAGGACTCAGGAGCAAGATCGTACCCGTTCCGGACTTGGTATAAAGTATCTGAAAAAACCATTCCGTGTTACCGCTGAATACTTGCAAGGTGAAGGCATGATCTTTCAGGGACAGCATCGGCCTGGAAATGGTGCTGGTTCGGCCGCAGGTATTTTTAATAACGGAGAAGCAGCCGGTTATTATCTTGATTTAGGTTGGTATATTCCTGGTTCAAATTGGGAGATAGATCTTCGCTATGATAGCTATACTCGCGATGAAAATCATCCTACTAATGTGACCGGTAATGAGGAATCAACCTTTGATACGATTACACTTGGTACCCAGTATCACTTTAACAAGAAAACACGTTTAAACATGGAATATGCTGACCGTGACTTTTCATCCGATAATACAGCGGCAATTGAGCCTAATTTAAAGGATGTCAAAGGTCGTTTCGCGGTTCAGGTTACACACATCTTCTAAAAATATAAGAAGGGTATAAACTCATTAACCCGGCCCCGTTTTTAACGGTGCCGGTTTTTTTTATTGATGGCTATAGTTTTTTAAACAACCAGAAAATCAGGCTGATGACGATACTAATTAGAATTCCACTGGTGATCGGGAAATAAAAGTTAAATCCTTGTTTTTCGATAATGATGTCGCCGGGCAGACGAAACAAACCAACTTTCTGCAACCAGGGCCACAAAATACCCAAGATAAGCAGAACAATACCAATGGTAATAAAGTAACGTTGCATATAAATATTTCTGCTTCCAGCTGTTGTTAGGTAATGGTTTTTACTCCATCCGGTGTACCCAATAACAACACATCGGCTGGGCGCATAGCAAACAATCCGTTTGTGACAACACCGGTAATGTGGTTGAGGGTTTCCTCAAGTTTAACCGGTTCCATGATTTCCATGTTATGTACATCCAAAATCACATTACCATTATCGGTGATGAAGCCTTCGCGTAATACCGGCTGGCCTCCAAGCTTGGCAATTTCGCGTGCGACATAACTGCGTGCCATAGGGATAACCTCGACCGGCAGCGGGAATGTACCCATAATGTCCACTAATTTGGATTCATCCGCGATACAGACGAATTTTTTACTGACGGCCGCGACGATTTTCTCGCGTGTTAATGCGCCACCACCACCCTTAATAAGGTGCAGGTGACGATTTGATTCATCGGCTCCATCTATATAGACCGAAAGCTCGGATACGGAATTCAAATCCATGACTTCGATACCATGGCCACGTAAACGCTCGGCACTGGCCTCCGAGCTGGCAACCGTACCATCGATTTGGTGTTTGATCTTGGCCAATTCATCAATGAAGAAATTTGCGGTTGAGCCGGTACCGATTCCAATAATGGTGCCCTTAACAACGTGTTCGATAGCCGCCTGGGCGACTGCTTGTTTCATCTCATCTTGTGTCATTTTCTACTCCTGATTACCCGTTCTTTACTTTCTTCATTGTGGCCATTGTGGCCGGGCCAAACACTCATTATATTAGGGATGTGTCTGTTGAATAAAGCGTTTATCGATAAATAACGAGAAGAGTATGCTTTCAGAGTTAGTAGAAAAGATTAAAAAAGCGAATGTTTATGACGTTGCGGTCAAAACACCGCTGGATCGAGCCCCTTTATTGAGTAAACGCCTTTCCAATGACGTCTATTTAAAGCGCGAGGACCTGCAATCGGTGTTTTCCTTTAAATTACGCGGGGCTTACAACAAAATTTCGCAGATCCCGGATGAACAACGCCAACACGGTATTATCGCCGCCTCGGCGGGAAATCATGCCCAGGGGGTGGCATTAGCCGCACAACGACTCGGAATTTCGGCAACCATCGTGATGCCCAAGACCACACCCAGTATCAAGGTTGACTCGGTTGCCGCTTATGGTGCCAAAATCGTTTTACATGGAAACACCTATGATGATGCGCGCGAGCATGCTTATGCGATTAAAGAGGTCGAACAGAGCATCTTTGTTCACCCTTATGACGATGTGGATGTGATGGCGGGTCAAGGGACGATCGCGATAGAAATATTAGAGCAATTAACGACAAGTCCCGATGCCATCTTTATCCCGGTCGGTGGCGGTGGTCTAATCGGCGGGATGAGTGCGTATATCAAATCCGTCAGCCCAAATACAAAGATCATTGCCGTCGAGGCGGAAGATTCGGCCTGTTTAAAAGCGGCGATGCAAAAAGGCGAACGGGTGATATTGGATCAAGTGGGTATATTTGCCGATGGTGTGGCGGTTCGGCAAATTGGTGAACACCCATTTGAGGTCGCCAGGCAATGTGTTGATCAGGTGATTAGTGTCAACACCGATGAAATTTGTGCCGCGATTAAAGATATCTTCGATGAAACACGTTCAATTGCGGAACCGGCTGGAGCGCTGGCAGTGGCGGGAATGAAACGCTATCAGGAGCAAACCGCCACTAGCGGGCAAACCTGGGTAGCGATTGATAGCGGAGCTAATATGAATTTTGATCGATTACGCCATGTCTCGGAACGTGCCGAGCTCGGTGAACGTCGTGAGGCATTAATTGCCGTGACCATCCCTGAACGCCCTGGTAGTTTTCGCCAATTTTGTGAATTGGTCGGAACACGCGGGATTACCGAATTTAATTATCGTTTCTCAGATCCTGATA